>JAFAGQ010000151.1 GCA_023422555.1 Pseudomonadota bacterium | reverse complement strand
GTTCTGCCCTTGTGATAAACGTTGGTTGCGTAGAACAGCAGTTCGCGATTGCCCCGAGGCGTGTTTGCCTGGCCTTCCTCGATGAGGATATGAACCACGGTCATGCCATAGGTAATGACAACAGGATGGTGAGCGTGGATATGAACAGGGCCGCTATTGAGCAGTTCCTGCCACGATGCGTGGATGGCGGCGGTGCCAGTCAGGCGTTCACCGCCAGGATGAATGCAGACGGTTTCTTCATCGTCTGCCCAGGTATGCATGAGACGCATGACGTCACCCAGCCGCATTGCCTCGTAGAACGCCTGCTCCACTTCATCGGGACTGGCGAAGACCGTGCGTTTGGGCGTGGCGCCTCTTTCAGTGGCCATGTACCTTCTCACCTTCTCTGAGCCGATACACCGCGCCACAGTATGGGCAGGCAGCGGTGCCGGTTTTGCTGACATCCAGAAAAACGCGTGGATGCATGCTCCAGACAGGAGCGTTCGGGCCGGGACAGTATACGGGCAGATCGCTGGCCGACACCTCGATGGGGGCCGTTTTTAATTGTGGAGACATGAGATACTTCCTAAAAAAAGCGGTATGATACGCAGCGCTCAGACTTCGGGCGCGCAGAGACTTACGGTGCTGACCGGCATGCCATTACCGGTTCTGCGACCGGGATGTTGCGGTACAGCGTCATTTTTTGCTGTTACCGGCTCGCGAACCTATTATATTTCTGCGGCAGAGCAGGTGCAATGATATAGACCACGAAGCATTTGTTAGAATCGCGGCATACCTTCATACGCTGGCCGGCCTGCGTATTGTACAGCACAAGGAACCATTTTGTTTTCCCCGTATACCCTTTTTGCGCGCGTCCTGCCGGCTGCCAGCCAGTCACATGAGCTGGCGCGACGCAAGGCCATGCAACTGGGTATGCGAGCTGTCGCACCACATTTGCTGGCGCTGGGCGCCTGGGGTTTCGTGTCGGGTGTGGCCATGGTGAACTATGGACTGTCGTTCTGGCAGTCCATGATCATGTCTTTATGGGTTTATGCTGGTTCAGCACAGCTTACGGCATTGCCGCTGATGGCAGCAGGCGCGCCCGTATGGATGGTGTTTCTGGCCGGATTCATTGTCAATATTCGCTTTGTTATATTTGGCGCAACACTCTATCCCTTTTTTGAGCGTTACTCCCATTTCAAACGGCTGGTACTGGGCTATCTGCTGACAGATATCAATTATGTGGTTTTCGTCAGTCTGTTTCGACATGTTCGCCAGAAACGGCGCACTGTCTATGTGTGGACCTATCTGACCATGGGTAGCGCCATTGCGGTTGCCTGGCAGCTTAGCACGCTGGCGGGTATCCTGGTTGGGGATCGGGTGCCCCGTGAATGGTCTCTGGAATTTGCCGGTGTGCTTACGCTACTGGCCGTGGTGCTGCCGCTGATCAAGGGACGTCCCATGCTGATCACTGTGCTGGTATCTGCTGCAGTCGCCTGGGTGGGCCAGCCACTGCCCTTGCGCATGGGGCTTTTTGTTGCCATTATTGCGGGCATTGTGTCGGGCATTACTGCCGAGAAGCTGGCTGTCAAAGGCAGACGCGCATGACTGATCTGTACATTGCGCTTGTGATTGTGCTGCTTGGCGTAGGCAGTCTGCTGACACGGGCAGGCTATCTATTGCTGGGCCAGTATTTTCCATTGAGTAAATCGGTGAGTCGGGGCCTGCGTTATGCGCCTGTGGCGGCACTGACCGCCATTATCGTGCCCAGTCTGCTGCCCTGGACGGCGGGCGAGTGGCCCCAGGTCGGTGCCGAGTTTTTTGCGGCAGTGGTCGCAGCATTGGCCTTTTTGCGAGTGCGCAATATTCTTTTTATGATCGCCGTGGGTATGGTGGTTCTGTGGCTTTTACGCTGGATTTTCTAGGGCTTTCTCCCTGTTTCGGGGCTGCTGGCCCATGGATTGGCGTATGAGTAGAGTAAAATGCTGTTTTCGCGGCCAGCCGCAATTTTCAGTTTCCTTATAAACACTTGATGACCGACGCCAATACGACATCCACCGGCAAAACTCCGACCTTCGAATCTTTCACCGAGGTGGGTCTGCATCCGGACCTGCTCAAAGCGGTGATGGCCAGCGGCTATACCAAGCCCACTCCCATCCAGGAGCAGGCAATGCCGCTGATCATGGACGGTCGCGATATCATGGGTGCTGCGCAGACCGGCACGGGCAAGACCGCAGCTTTCACCTTGCCCCTGTTGCATCGCCTTATGCCCATGGCCAACAGCAGCATGTCACCTGCCCGGCATCCGGTTCGTGCCCTGATTCTGGCTCCCACGCGTGAACTGGCCGATCAGGTTGCCGACAGCGTCAAACGCTACAGCCACAGCTCACCTTTGCGCGTGGCTGTTGTTTTTGGTGGGGTCGATATGAATGCCCAGCGCGATCAGCTGCGCAAGGGCTGCGAACTGCTTATCGCCACACCGGGTCGGCTGCTCGATCATATCGAACAGAAGAACGTCAGCCTGAGCCAGGTCAGCGTTCTGGTGCTGGACGAAGCCGACCGCATGCTGGATATGGGCTTTCTGCCCGATCTGGAGCGTATTGTTCGTCTGCTGCCCAAACCAAGACAAAGCCTGCTGTTTTCGGCCACGTTCAGTAACGATATTCGTAAGCTGGCACGAAATTTCCTGAACAATCCCGTGGAAATCAACGTTGCTCCACGCAATGCCACGGCCGAGACCGTGACGCAGATTGCCTATCCGGTATCGCCAAATGAAAAGAAAGCGGCGGTTCTGTACACCCTCAAGTCACGTAATCTGAATCAGGTCATCGTTTTCGTAAACACGAAGATCGGCGCAAGCCGTCTGGCGCGCGAGCTGGTCAGTGAAGGCATCAATGCCGAATCCATTCACGGCGATCGTTCGCAGGCAGAACGCATCAAGGCGCTGGAAGGGTTCAAGTCCGGCGATATATCTGTTCTGGTTGCAACAGACGTTGCGGCGCGTGGGCTGGATGTAGTCGGATTGCCTTGTGTCATCAATATGGACCTGCCCTATAACGCTGAAGATTACGTGCATCGTATCGGCCGCACCGGCAGGGCTGGGGCCAAGGGCGAAGCCATCGCGTTCTATACGCAGTCCGAAGAGCGACTGCTGGAAGACATTGAAAAACTGATCAAAACACCCGTGCCACGTGGGGTGCTTTCCATTCCGGAAGTATTTCTGGCACGAGGACATCATCCGTCCCGCGCCGCATCCGGCAAGCCCGAGCGCTACAAAAAAACCTTTCCGGCTTCTCGTGCGGCGCCCATTGACGACTTCTTTTTCCGTCCTTACGAACCTTCAAACAAGAAAGCGCAGCCTGCACCAACACAGGCACCCGCCAATCATCGCCAGGAAAGCAACGGTCCCCGGCCTATGCTTGCGGTTCTGCTGGGCGGTCGCCCCCAAAACGACAATTGATGTTTCAGTCGCGTTCGGAAACTTGAAAGCGCGACCCTTCATTCCTATCTTTATCAGGCAGAGGCCGACAGCAATTCTCGCAGATCGGCCGGCCCTTCTGCACGGGTATCAGGCTCATCGGTGATCGCCTGCAGCATTCGTTCAAGGTGTCCGATATAGGGCAGCATGGTTCCAAAAAACCGCGTCTGTCCCTCGGACTGAATGAGCAGGGTGGGGAAGTTTTCTACATCCAGATCATCCAGAAGCTGCGGATTGTCTTCAATGTCAATCCACAGAAACAGATGCTGGGGATAGCGCTCGCTGAGGGTCTCGAATGCGCCGCGGTAATCGCCGCAGGTATCACACCACGCGGCGCAGTAACAGGCAATAAGCCAGGTATCCGGATTGTCCAGTGCGGCATGCACGTCAGAGGCGTGCTGCCCGGGATCTTGAATGAACATGTTGGGTCAGCAAAGGGGAGAATTATGCGAAATAGTACACCATTCCGGTCGCAAGCAGATAGCGGCTCCGCGTCGCTGCTGCGTTCACCATACGATGGCGTGGGCAGGGCATTTGGCCGGGCCATGGTCTCGCAGATGCAGCCACGTATGTTGCTGGCATTGTTGCTGCCCTTTGCTGCGGCACTCATCGCCATGCTGTTTTTTGCCCGCTTTTTGTGGGGGCCAGTCACGGACTGGCTGAATGTGTTCGCCACACAATCAGATCTGGTGAGTGAAGTGGATGGCTGGATGCTGAGCGCAGGTCTTTTTTCCCTCACTGCCTATGTCGTCCACATTATGGTGTTCGTCATTATGGTCACGGTGGGTAGCAGTATCGGGCTGCTGATCGCCGCTGTGCTGGTGATGCCGATGGTGGTCGGCCACGTAGCCAGAACCGATTATCCGCAATTGCAGCGTCAGGGCAAACAGGTATTTGTGTCGAGTCTGATGAATTCCGTCAAGGTGATCGCCGTATTCTCGGTCGGCTGGCTTGTTACGCTGCCCCTATGGCTGATTCCGCCGGTTGCCGTGCTGCTGCATGTTTTCTGGTGGGCGTATGCATTCACGCACATGCTGCGTTTTGATGCGCTGGTGGAGCATGCCACGCGTGAAGAGCGTGCGCAGATCATCAGCCGGACACGTGGCGGTGGCTGGGCGATTGGCGTTGTCTGCGCGCTGATCAATCTGATTCCCCTGACCTGGATTGTGCTGCCGGTCTTTACCTCTCTCGTGTATGCCCATCACGGTCTGGATGCGCTGGATATGCTGCGTCGGCAACGTCCTGTGCCCCTGCCTGCAAATTCCGATCTTTAGCGTTAGAATAGCGTGATCCGGATTCCGGCCCTCGGAAATCGGTCATCAACAGGACGCGTATCATGAATGACAAGGCAGCTCGTAAAATCAGTTTGATTATCGTTGGCGATGAGATTCTTTCTGGTCGACGCCAGGACAAGCATTTGTCCAAAATCATTGAGCTGCTTTCGGCGCGTGGCATGCAGTTGTCACGGGCAGAGTTTCTGCCTGACGATCTTGAGACTTTGATTGCGGCCTACAAGCGCAGTTTTGCTTCGGGCGATATCGTATTCTCAAGCGGTGGCATTGGTGCCACACCTGATGATAAAACCCGCACCGCCGTTGCGCAGGCATTGGGTGTGCCGCTGGCGCTGCATCCCGAAGCAGAGGTGCTCATTACCGAAAGGTTTGAGCAGCTCGCACGCGAAGGGCGAGGCACGCATGATCCTGGCTCTCCGGAAAATCAGCGCCGACTGGCCATGGGTGTTTTCCCCGTGGGTTCAGAGATCGTACCCAATCCCTACAACCGCATTCCTGGTTTTTTCATCCAGGACCATACGTTCGTTCCCGGCTTTCCTGAAATGGCCTGGCCAATGGTGGAATGGACGCTGGATAACCGCTATGCCGATTATCAGAATCTGCGTAAACTGGTTTCGCACAATATTCTGGCTTATGGTGTACCTGAGAGCAGAATTACGCCGGCGCTTGAACATATTGAATCGAACTGGTCCGGTGTTGCGACCTTCAGCCTGCCTACCATGGTCAAAGGGGCGGGTGCGTATATCGATCTGGGCGTCAAGGGAGAAGAACCTGCTGCCAGTGCTGCATTCGATTATCTGAAGGGAGAAATCCTGCGTGTCGGTGGCCGTTTTCATCCGGACAAACCCGCATAAACGTCCATATTGTCGCAGCTTAACCTCTATTGCGACATTTCAGGGTTTCCATTTTTCACAATATGGGATAGAATATATTGCACTGCAATATTCTGATGATCCCTTATGGCTAATCGGCTCTTAAACGCACAGGAAAATCCGGAAACCCAGACCCTGGACGCGACTCCTGTTATCAC
>JAFAGQ010000148.1 GCA_023422555.1 Pseudomonadota bacterium | reverse complement strand
TGGTACCTGAAGCGGCCGATTGCCCCTTTTGTGACCGGTTTCAGCCTGCTGATGCTGGCCTGGTCGCTGACCCAGTCAGTCTGGTGGGATTCCATTCCGTTTTTTTTCCTGTTCATTCCAATTTGGGCAGGGTTCATCGAGTCGGCATACTATTGCCTGATTTCAGATGAAAAGTTTGATGCACTTTATAATGTCAATCAGCGAAGGCTCAGGCCATCCGGCGTCCTGCCGGGGCTGATGGCGCTTTTGAATCTGCTTGTTGCAGGTATCGTTACCATGTTTACCTTGTCGATGGTTGTGGCCCATGTTGCATGCCTGAACTGGAGCTGCTAGTGCGCGTGATGTCGTTTGTCATGCAGGGCTGATATACACAAGAGGTTTTTTATCCTATGGATCTGGACTTGATGCACTGGCTGCGGCCCTGGGAGTTTTCTCCCACGCTGATAGCCCTGTTTGTCTTTTCTGCCTGGCTGTTCCTGCGGGGCACCCGTGTGCACCGGGTCACGGTCGCCCGGCAGATATTGTTCTGGTCCGGCTTCGTACTGGTGTATCTGTCGCTTCACACTCACGTCGACTACTATGCCGAACGCATGTTTTTTGTCCACCGTATTCAGCATCTGGTTTTGCACCATCTGGGCCCCTTGCTGATTATGGGCGCCTATCCCGGGCAGGTCATGCGTGCCGGCTTACCTTTACGCGCACGAGTCTGGCTGCGCGATTATCGTCGCAGTTTTTCAGGCCGATTCATTACCGGCATTCTGACTAACAAGATTCTGGTGCCGTTCCTGTTTGTCTTCCTGGTGCTGTTCTGGCTGCTGCCTACCATCCAGTTCTATTCCATGCTGGACTGGCGCCTGTACAGACTGATGAACTGGTCTGTGGTCATCAGCGGTTTCATGTACTGGAATCTGATTCTGGATCGACGACCTTACGTGGCTCCTGTGCTGACGGCAAGAACGCGCCTGGGGCGGTTTTTGCAATGGACGATCGCTTCCGGATCGCCCGCGGTGCTGTCTCCCGGCGCACGAATTCTCTCGCCGATACTGACGATGGCGCCACAAATGATTGTTGGTGCGGTGATAACCTTTACCACCGTGGACATTTATCCACTGTTTGATCTTTGCGGGCGGGCGCTGCCCATGTCTGCCGTGACCGATCAGAGTATCGGTGGCCTGACCATGTGGATCCCTGCGGCCATTATTGAAACCTTTGGCCTGCTCTTTGCCCTGTCCACGATGATGCGTTTGTCGGCCAAAGGCCGTCAGAAAACCGGCAGACAACAGCGTGAAATGCGGATGGCGCAGCAGCTTAAAGCCGTGTGATTTTGCTGATGGTACATCGCATATAGGCCTTCGCATACAGGCCATTGCTTAGGGCCCTCGCTTAGTGGCCTTCGCTTAGTGGCCATCGCTAAGGGCACTTCGTTTACAGAATTTCGCTTGCGAAGAACTTTTCAAGTCGCTGTGGCAGCCAGGAAAGATTCCCCAGACCGCCGCCACTGGCAAAGCCGGCATGACCGCCATTGCCGGGATAATGCAATAGAACCTGGTCGCTGCAGTCGTCGGGGCCGGGCAGGCTGGCTTGCGGAATGAACGGATCATTGCGTGCATTCAGCAATAGTGTGGGAACCCGGATATTTTTGAGAACATACCTGCTGGAGCAGCGCGACCAGTAATCCAGGCCGCTGCGAAAGCCATGTATCGGGCCGGTATAGGCATCATCAAACTCCAGCAGGGTACGGGCAGTCAACGCCTTTTGCCAGTTGACAGCGCCGGGGAAAGCGATCGCTTTCTGACGGATCTTTTTGCGCATTGTTGCCAGGAAATGCGGCGTATATACATACCGGCCGATCAGACTATTCTGCAGATGCATGCCGGTTGCCACCAGATCGACAGGGACAGAAACGGCTGCTACCCCGAACAATCCGGTCAGTTGCTCTGCCTGTTCCCCCGTATATTTAAGCAGGGCATTGGCGCCAAGTGAAATGCCAACAGCGTGCCAGCGAGCCAGTGGCGCCCGCTGTCGCGTCTGCTCAAGAATAAAATGCACATCAGCCGAGTCACCTGAAAAGTAGGAGCGGGCGAGCCGGTTCGGCTCTCCTGAGCAGCTTCTGAAGTGTGCGACAGCAACGATCCAGCCTCGCTCCACGAAATGCGCGCCAATCGCCTGGGCATAGTGACTCTGGCTGCTTCCCTCCAGACCATGGAAAATGACCAGCGCCTGTCCGGTGAAACTGTCTTTGCTCACGGTTTTGGGTGTAGCCCAGTCGATATCCAGAAAGTCCCCGTCGGGCGTGTCGACGCGCTGGCGTACGAAGCGTTGTTCGGGATGGCGGGCCCAGCGCATGGCGGCAATGGTCTGACTGTGACCTTCGGGGTGCCAGACAGGAGAGGGGCAGGGGTCAAGATCTAGGCGGGCAGTCAAGATGGGCAGCCAGGTTCGACAATAAGAAGAATGGCAAATTAATGCAGTAGATTGGGAATGTCGTGCACTTCCGATAGCAGAACATCTGAGGGCGCGGGCGCGGAGTGGTGATGAACCAGATGCCAGCCTGTTCTGCCTTTGTGATACACATTGGTTGCGTAGAAGAGCAGTTCGCGATTGCCGCGAGGCGTGTTTGCCTGGACTTCCTCGATGAGGATATGAACCACGGTCATGCCATAGGTGATGACAACGGGGTGGTGCGCCTGAATATGAACCGGACCGCTGTTGAGCAGTTCCTGCCACGAAGCGTGTATGGCGGCGGTTCCGGTCAGGCGTTCACCGCCAGGATGAATGCAGACGGTTTCTTCATCGTCTGCCCAGGTATGCATGAGACGCATGACGTCACCCAGCCGCATTGCCTCGTAGAACGCCTGCTCCACTTCGTCGGGACTGGCGAAGACCGTGCGTTTGGGCGTGGCGCCTCTTTCAGTGCCCATGTACCTTCTCGCCTTCTTTGAGCCGGTACACTGCGCCACAGTACGGGCAGGCAGCGGTGCCGGTTTTGCTGACATCCAGAAAAACGCGTGGATGCATGCTCCAGACAGGTGCGTTCGGGCCGGGACAGTAAACGGGCAGATCGCTGGCCGACAGCTCAATGGGGGCCGTTTTCAATTGTGCAGACATCAGATACTTCCTAAAAAAAGCGGAATGATACGCAGCGCTCAGACTACGGGCGCGCAGAGACTTGCGGTGCTGACCGGTATGCCATTCCCGGTTCTGCGACCGGGATGTTGCGGTACAGCGTCATTTTTTGCTGTTACCGGCTCGCGAACCTATTATATTTCTGCGGCAGGGCAGGCGCAATGATATAGACCACGAAGCTTTTGTTAGAATCGCGGCATACCTTCATACGCTGGCCGGCCTGCGTATTGTACAGCACAAGGAACCATTTTGTTTTCCCCGTATACCCTTTTTGCGCGTCTCCTGCCGGCTGCCAGCCAGGCACATGAGGTGGCGCGACGCAAGGCGATGCAGCTGGGTATGCGAGCGGTAGCACCGCATTTGCTGGCGCTGGGCGCCTGGGGTTTTGTGTCGGGCGTGGCCATGGTGAACTATGGGCTGTCATTCTGGCAGTCCATGATCATGTCTTTATGGGTTTATGCCGGCTCCGCCCAGCTCACGGCATTGCCGCTGATGGCGGCAGGCGCACCTGTATGGATGGTATTTCTGGCCGGATTCATCGTCAATATTCGTTTTGTGATATTCGGCGCAACACTGTATCCCTTTTTTGAGCGTTACTCCCATTTCAAAAGGCTGGGGCTGGGCTATCTGCTGACTGATATCAATTACGGGGGCTTCGTCAGTCTGTTTCGACATGTTCGCCAGAAACGGCGCACCGTCTACGTGTGGACCTATCTGACGATGGGTAGTGCCATTGCGGTTGCGTGGCAACTGAGCACGCTGGCGGGCATCCTGGTTGGTGATCGGGTGCCACGTGAATGGTCTCTGGAATTTGCCGGCGTACTTACGCTTCTGGCCGTGGTGCTGCCGCTGATCAAGGGACGTCCCATGCTGATCACCGTGCTGGTATCAGCTGCCGTTGCCTGGGTAGGCCAGCCGCTGCCATTGCGTATGGGACTTTTTGTCGCCATTATTGCCGGCATTGTGTCCGGCATTACTGCCGAGAAACTGGCTGTCAAAGGCAGGCGTGCATGACTGATCTGTATATTGCGCTTGTGATTGTGCTGCTTGGTGTAGGCAGTCTGCTGACACGGGCAGGCTATTTACTGCTTGGCCAGTATTTTCCATTGAGCAAATCGGTGAGCCGCGGTCTGCGCTATGCGCCTGTGGCGGCATTGACGGCCATTATCGTGCCCAGCCTGTTGCCCTGGACGGCGGGCGAGTGGCCCCAGGTTGGTGCCGAATTTTTTGCGGCAGTGGTGGCAGCGCTGGCCTTTTTGCGAGTGCGCAATATTCTTTTCATGATCGCCGTAGGTATGGTGGTTCTGTGGCTTTTACGCTGGATTTTCTAGGGCTTTCTCCC
>JAFAGQ010000048.1 GCA_023422555.1 Pseudomonadota bacterium | reverse complement strand
GGGATGGACCGTCACTTTATATCCCACGACTTCACTCCTTGTCTGCCGCCATGACAGGCAGCAATGTTATGTTCTTCATACGCACATCAAATAACCTTCCCTTGCGTGCCCGCTTGCCAACGTAATCTGCCAGCGCCTGCAGGCTCAGGATGTCTTCGGTGTGCTTGTTGCGATAAATGCCCGACACAATCATGCCGCCCTCGCCGACGGGGATCACCTGCGCCAGGCTGTCTGCAGCATCCAGCGTCATCAGCTGTGTTCCACGACCGCCACCTGCCAGCGACTTCACGTCAGCCAGATCAATAATCAGGATTTTGCCCTTGGCCGTATACATGGCCAGATGGGTACTGTTTTCGAAGACGGGAACCGGACGCAGCAAATGTTGCTGTTCCTCTACCGTGACAAACTGTTTGCCCGCTTTCTGACGACTTGTCATATCAGACAGTTTTGTGGTGAAACCCAGACCGTTGCTTTGCATAAGCAGCCAGCGACTATTGGCCGCACCCGCCACGAAATGTGTAATTTGGGTACCACGTTCAAGATCCACCATGGAGGTGACGGGCTGACCATCTCCGCGAGCGGATGGAAGCGACGACACGGCAACCGAATAGACGCGACCGTTGCTGCCCAGCGCTATCAGCGTATCTGTGCTCTGGCACTCATAGGCGGCGTACATGCGGTCGCCCGTCTTGAATCCGAACTGCGTATGATCGTGTCCGTGCCCTTGCCGCGAACGCAGCCAGCCTTTTTCGGAGACGATAACCGTGACAGGTTCCTGCACAACACGCGTTTCCAGAACCGCCCTCTCGGCTTCTTCAATCAGGGTGCGTCGCGGATCGCCGTATTTTTTGGCATCGGCTTCAATTTCCTTGCCGATCATGCGCTTGAGCGCGCCCGGATTTTCCAGCAGTTCTTCCAGTTTTTTCTGTTCATCACGTTTGTCATTGAGCTCCTGCTCAATTTTGAAGCCTTCGAGTTTCGCCAGCTGCCGCAGTCGCATTTCCAGAATGTCTTCGGCCTGCCTTTCGGTCAGGGAAAAACGCGCCATCAAGGCCGGACGAGGTTCATCCGATTCACGAATGGTCTGAATCACTTCATCGACATTCAGATAGACAACCATGCGACCTTCCAGCACATGGATACGATCCAGTACCTTATCCAGTCGGTGCTGCGTGCGTCGCATTACGGTTTGTGTGCGGAAGGTGAGCCACTCTTCCAGAATCGTGCGCAGGTTGCGCTGACGCGGACGACCATCAATACCAATGCAGACCAGGTTGACCGAGACGGTTCCTTCCATGCTGGTCTGCGCCAGCAACAGGTTCACAAATTCATTGCGATCGATGCGTGACGATTTTGGCTCAAACACCAGACGCACCGCCGCTTCACGGCCGGATTCATCGCGCACGGCATCGAGCATACCCAGCATGGCAGACTTGTTCGCCTGCTGCTCTGGGGTCAGGGTTTTCTTGCCAGCTCTGACTTTTGGATTGGTGATCTCTTCAATTTCTTCCAGCACTTTCTGGCATGAGGTATTTGGCGGCAGTTCAGTAACCACCAATTGCCACTGACCGCGGGCCATTTCTTCAAATTCCCAGCGAGCGCGGGCCTTGAGTGAACCACGACCCGATGAATAGATGGCGGCAATATCACTGGCAGGCGTGATGATTTGTGCGCCACCTGCAAAATCAGGACCGGGAATCAGCGAATAGAGCTCTTCATCGGTCAGGCGAGGATGACGCAGCAACGCGACTGCGGCTGCCGCCACTTCCTGCAGATTGTGCGAAGGAACTTCAGTTGCCATACCAACCGCAATGCCCGAAGCGCCGTTGAGCAGCATGACAGGCAGACGGGCCGGCAGCATTTGCGGTTCCTGCTGGCTTCCATCGTAGTTGGGCACAAAATCGACCGTTCCTTCGTCAATTTCTCCGAGCAGGACATCAGCGATGGGCGTCAGCCTCGCTTCGGTATATCGCATGGCTGCGGCACCGTCGCCATCGCGCGAACCGAAATTGCCCTGACCATCAATCAGCGGATAGCGCAGCGTGAAATCCTGCGCCATGCGAACCAGCGCATCATAGGCCGCCTGATCACCATGGGGATGGAACTTACCCAGAACATCGCCCACAACGCGTGCTGACTTCACCGGTTTGGCACCCGCACGCAGCCCCATTTCATTCATTGCATACAGAATGCGCCGCTGCACCGGTTTCTGGCCATCGCCGACGTCGGGCAAGGCACGCCCGCGCACGACAGAAACCGCATAATCCAGATAAGCCTGCTCTGCATACAGACCCAGGGTGATGGTTTCGTCGTCGGGACGTTCTGCTTCAAACAGGTCCGTTTGATCTTGATCAGTCATTACACATCCACTTCTGCTAAGTTACCTTTGTCTTCGAGCCAGCTGCGTCGCTGCGCCGACTCGCCCTTGCCCATCAGCATATCGAACATGCTGCGCGTCTGATCGGCGGTGAGTTCGCCATAGCCCACGGGCAACAGACGTCGCGTGTCGGGATTCATGGTGGTCTCCCACAACTGCTCGGCACTCATTTCACCCAGACCCTTGAATCGGCTAATGCTCAGTGAAGCAGGCTTGACGCCGTCTTTCTGTACCAGCTTGTCCTGCACGGCTTCGAGTTCAGACTCATCCAGGCAGTAAAGCTTGCGCGCCGGACGTTTGCCCTGTGCGGGTACGTCTACGCGAAACAGCGGTGGCTTGGCGATAAAGACAAACCCATTTTCGACGAGACGCGGAAAGTGACGATAGAAAAGTGTCAGCAACAGTACCTGAATATGTGAACCATCCACGTCCGCATCTGAAAGAATGCAGATGCGGCGATAACGCAAACCCGACAGATCGGGATTGTCATTCGGACCGTGAGGGTCCACGCCAATCGCCACTGCGATATCGTGAATCTCGTTGTTGGCAAAGAGACGATCCTTTTCCACTTCCCAGGAATTGAGCACTTTACCGCGCAGCGGCAGGACAGCCTGAAACTCTTTGTTGCGGCCCATTTTGGCTGACCCGCCGGCCGAATCGCCCTCTACCAGAAAGACTTCGGTACGCGTGCTGTCAGATGATTCGCAATCAGTAAGCTTGCCGGGAAGAACCGCCACACCGGAACTCTTGCGTTTTTCCACTTTCTGCGCCGAGCGGGTGCGGACCTGCGCCTGTCGAATAGCCAGTTCAGCCAGTTTTTTGCCGGCTTCCACATTGCTGTTGAGTCGCAGCTCGAAGGAGGTTTTGGCAAAACCGCCGACCAGTCTGACAGCATCACGGTTGTTAAGCCTCTCTTTGATCTGCCCCTGAAACTGCGGATCCAGCACTTTGGCTGACAGCACAAAACTGGCCCGGGAAAACACATCCTCGGGAAGCAGCTTGATGCCTTTGGGCAGCAGATTATGCAGCTCGATAAAGCTTTTAAGCGCGTTATAAAGACCTTCGCGCAGACCGGCTTCGTGTGTACCGCCTGCAGATGTGGGAATCAGGTTGACATACGATTCCCTGACGACCTGCCCTTCAGCGGTCCAGGCAACAGCCCACTCGGCACCCTCGCCGTCGGCAAAATAATCGCTGGTTTTGTCGGCATACTGGCTGTCGGCAAAGACCGGCACCAGCAGCTCTTCATCGGACAAGGCCTCCGTGAGGTAACCAGTGAGCCCTTTTTCGTATAACCATTTTTTTTCTTCGCCCGTTTTCTCGTTGACCAGGACGACAGTCACACCCGGCATGAGCACTGCCTTGCTGCGCAGCAGCCTGACAAGTTCATTCATGGGGATCTGGGCGGTATCGAAGTATTTGGGATCGGGCCAGATGCGCACGCGCGTACCGGTTTTCTTGCGTGGAACGGCGTCGCCCTTACGGTTCAGCGGCGTCTTTACATAGCCGCCATCGGCAAAAACCAGCTGATATTCGGCACTGTCACGCCACACCGTAACTTCCATCCGCGTTGAAAGCGCATTGGTTACCGATACCCCCACACCATGCAAGCCACCGGAAAAAGCGTAGGCACCGCCGGCCTTCTTGTCGAATTTGCCGCCAGCATGCAGACGGGTAAAGACGATTTCCACCACCGGCGCCTTCTCTTCGGGATGAAGACCAACGGGAATACCTCGACCATCATCTTCCACAGTCATGCTGCCATCGGTGTTGACGGTAACGGTGATCTGTTTGCCGAATCCTGCCAATGCTTCATCGGCAGCGTTGTCGATGACCTCCTGGATAATATGAAGGGGATTCTCGGTGCGGGTGTACATGCCCGGGCGTTCACGCACGGGCTCCAGGCCCTTCAGGACCCGGATGGATGCTTCGTCATAGCTTTGCTTGGCGGCCACGTGTTTCTCAATACTGTTCAAAAAAACAGACATTTTACGTGTTCAATGTGTTTTTTGTCGCTCAATAATCACGCTTTCCG
>JAFAGQ010000006.1 GCA_023422555.1 Pseudomonadota bacterium | reverse complement strand
TGTCCATGGCATTGCCGCCACGGTAGAGCATGGACAGGCCGGCCTGCGCAGCCAGCGGCTGGGAGGTAGAGACCACATTGCGTGCAAGCACGGGCATTTTCTGGGAACGATAGGGGAAAGACCAGTTAAGTTCAGACATGAGCGATTTCAGTTGTGTATTTGAGTTGAACAATTCAGTTGAAATAATGATGCCGGATGGTCCGGCAATTTGCTTCATCCTGATAATGCCGGATGTAATATCACAATCATAGCTTATTATCATTGCTTATTTGCCCGGGCTCGCCATCGAACGCGTAAGCATGGATAATAAGCATGATTCGACAGGTCGCTGACCGGGCGGCCCGTCACGTAACCGTAATTGGAGGAACAATGAGTAATCCCATTTCACAACAGGGCAGTGATGACATCGCCTACCACATGCATCCCTATACCAATGCGATTTCGCATGCCTCGCAGGGGCCGCTGGTAATTACACGTGGCGACGGCATTTATGTAGAAGATGAAAACGGAAAAAAATACATCGAGGCCATGGCAGGGCTGTGGAGTGTGGCCGTGGGCTTCAGCGAAAAGCGCCTGGTGGATGCGGCCGTACGCCAGATGCAGACACTGCCTTTCTATCATCTGTTTACGCACAAGACTCACGACGCGGCCGTACGCTTTGCCAAAACCCTGATTGACCTGGCCCCAGTGCCTATGAGCAAAGTGTTCTTCACCAATTCGGGTTCAGAAGCGAATGACACGGTCATGAAACTGATCTGGTACCGCTCCAATGCACTGGGCAAACCTGAAAAGAAAAAACTGATTGCCCGCAACAAGGGCTACCATGGCGTAACCATCGCCTCTGCCAGCCTGACTGGTCTGCCAGGCAACCACAAGGGTTTTGACCTGCCGATAGAACGCGTATTGCATACGACATGTCCGCATTACTGGCGCGAAGGTAAAGATGGCGAGAGCGAAGAAGAATTCGCCACCCGCATGGCCAATGACCTGGAAGAACTCATACAGAAAGAAGGGCCGGACACCATTGCCGCCTTCTTTGCAGAACCGGTGATGGGCGCGGGCGGGGTGATTGTGCCGCCGAAAACCTATTGGGAAAAAATTCAGGCCGTGCTGAACAAATACGATGTACTGCTGGTGGCTGACGAAGTGATCTGCGGTTTTGGTCGTACCGGCAAAATGTTTGCCAGTGAAACCTACAACATCAAGCCAGATGTCATGGTGCTCTCCAAACAGATTTCCTCTTCCTATCAGCCGCTGTCTGCCATCCTACTCAACAGCCGCATGTTCGACCCGATTGCGGACGAAAGCAACAAGCTGGGCGTGCTCGGTCACGGGTTTACTGCCGGCGGCCACCCCGTTGCCGTTGCCGTAGGTCAGGAAAACGTGAATATCATTCGTGAGCGAAATCTAGTACAAAATGCTGCTGAGACAGGCGCACACCTACAACAGCGACTTGGGCAATTGCGTGACCATCCTCTGGTGGGCGAGGTACGCGGCGTGGGACTGATTGCCGGTGTGGAACTGGTGACGGACAAAAAAGCCAAAACAGCGCTGGGTACGCCCGGCCAGCTGGGCGGCGCGGCAGGACGCAAGCTGCAGGAACTGGGTGTGATTACACGTAATATTGGTGACACGCTGGCATTTTGTCCGCCACTGATTATCAATGCCGAACAGGTTGACACCCTGGTGGACACGGTGGTCAAGGCGCTTGATGCCACGCATCAGTCGCTCAAATCCTGAGCCGTTTCAACAACGTCCTGAAGACAAGCCTGATCGAGGCCTGATACTGGAGAAGCAAGTTTATGCCCGCAGCAACGGCGAATGACAACAGCCCTCTGGTGCGTTTCAAAAACGTACGCAAGAGTTATGACGGTAGAAATATGGTGGTCAAACACCTGAATCTTGATATCCGTCACGGTGAATTTCTGACACTGCTGGGCCCATCCGGATCAGGCAAGACAACCACGCTGATGATGCTGGCGGGGTTTGAGACGCCATCTTCAGGCACCATCGAACTGGCCGGTGAACAGATCGACAACCTGCCTCCTCACAAACGCAATATCGGCATGGTATTCCAGAACTATGCCCTGTTTCCGCACATGACCGTCGCGGAAAACGTGGCGTTTCCGCTGAAAGTGCGCAAGCTGGACAACGCCACACAGCAGCAGAAAGTCAGGACTGCGCTGTCCATGGTGCAGCTCGATGGCATGGAAAAGCGTTTTCCATCGCAGCTTTCCGGCGGCCAGCAGCAGCGCGTCGCACTGGCGCGTGCCTTGGTGTTTGAGCCCGAACTGGTTCTGATGGATGAGCCGCTGGGGGCGCTGGACAAGCAGTTGCGCGAACATATGCAGCTGGAAATCAAGCGCCTGCATGCAGACCTGGGCGTGACCGTCGTGTACGTGACGCACGATCAGGGCGAGGCATTGACCATGTCGGATCGCGTTGCGGTTTTTCATGACGGCATGGTGCAGCAGATCGGCTCTCCCCAGGACATCTATGAATCGCCCGAAACGGCCTTTGTTGCTGGCTTTATTGGCGAAAACAACCGTACGCACGGCACCATCACGCATGCCACCTCACGTCAGGCAACGGTGGCCCTTGATAGCGGACTGCAGATTCAGGGTCAGCAGCAGTTGGGTATGAAAGCAGGGGATCGGGTCTCGGTTTCCATCCGTCCCGAACGTATTGCCATCAATCCACCGGCAGACAGTACAGACGTGCGATGTTCGGGCAAGGTGCAGGAAGTCATCTATCTGGGTGACCATGTTCGGGTAAGACTGGACATCAATGGTGATCCGGATTTTGTTGTAAAGCAGCCGGTTTCGCAGGTCAGGCAGAAAATCGCCGTGGGCGATGTGCTGGACATCGGCTGGAATCACGAGTTCGTGCGGCTTCTGGATCCGGTAGAACCGGCGGCGGCAGAATAATTTTTATGTGGAGAGAGCAATGAAAAGCAGAACAAGCAAAAGCCGTACAATCAGAACGGCACTATTGCAGTCGGCATTGATCGGCTGTCTGGGTCTGGCCGCTGCCGGTGCGCATGCGGCAGACAGCCTCACGCTGGTTTCTTTTGGCGGGGACAATAAAACCGCTCAGGAAAAAGCGTATTACGGTCCCTACGAAAAGGAAACCGGTACAAAAATTACCGCTGCCGAATACAACGGCGAACAGGCCAAGATCAAAGCCATGGTGGATACCAATAGCGTGAGCTGGGATGCGGTTGAGGTAGAAAGTCCCGAACTGGTGCGCGGCTGTGAAGAAGGTCTTTTCGAGCCCATCGACTGGAGTGTCATCGGCAACAAGAGCGATTTTATTGAAGCGGCCACCGACAAGGATTGCGGCGTTGGTATGTTCGTCTGGTCCGTGGCGCTTTCATATAACGGCGACAAATTCAAGGATGATGCACCCAAAAGCTGGGCCGATTTCTGGGACGTGAAAAAATATCCTGGCAAACGCGGTCTGCGCAAAGGCGCCAAGTACACGCTGGAAATCGCGCTTATGGCCGATGGTGTACCGCCCAAAGAAGTCTATAAAGTGCTCAGCACACCAGAGGGCGTCGATCGCGCCTTCGCCAAGCTCGACGAGCTCAAGCCTAATATCCAGTGGTGGGAATCGGGCGCGCAGCCTGCCCAGTACCTGGTCTCGGGTGATGTGGTCATGACTTCCGCCTACAATGGTCGGATTTCGCAGGCCGCCCGCGAAGGCAAAAACCTCAAGGTCGTCTGGGACGGCAGTGTATATGACCTGGATTACTGGGCCATTCCCAAGGGCAATGCGCGCAAGGCCGAAACCATGAAATTCATCGCCTTCGCCAGCAAGCCTGAAACCCAGAAAGTGTATGCGGAAAACATCGCCTACGGTGCGGTCAATAAAAAAGCCATTGATCTGATCGACAAGAAATTCCTTGCCGACATGCCAACCGCGCCGGACAACGAAAAGAACGCCATCCCGCTGGACGTGGATTTCTGGATCGATAACGGCGTTTCGCTGGAGCAGCGTTATAACGCCTGGGTAGCAAAATAATGGCAGGGTCACGCAAGGCGCTCTGGCTGGTCGTTCCGCTGCTGCTGTTTCTGCTGCTGACCTTTGTGGCGCCTATCGCTTCGTTTCTGGGCAAAAGCGTGGCCAATCCTGAAGTGGTTACCACCTTGCC
>JAFAGQ010000375.1 GCA_023422555.1 Pseudomonadota bacterium | reverse complement strand
GTGATTAAAAAGGAGTAAAATGAACTACACTTGTTCATGTTTGCGCAGAATCGTTTTGGAGAAAAAAATGTCGTTATCAAGCACCCTTAAAGAATTCAGCATTGGCAAAAAAACCGCTAACTATTATTCTCTTCCGGAACTTGGGCGACAGCTGGGCGTGGACATTCAGTCGCTGCCGGTTTCCATTCGCATTGTGCTCGAATCTGTTCTTCGCAATTGTGATGGCCAAAAAATCACAGAAGAACATGTTCGCCAGCTTGCGAACTGGCAACCAATTGCCAAGCGTGAAGATGAAATTCCATTTGTGGTAGCCCGCGTTGTCCTGCAGGACTTTACCGGTGTTCCGCTACTTGCTGACCTGGCGGCCATGCGTGCTGTTGCAGACAAGATGGGGAAAGATCCGAAACGGATTGAACCACTGGTGCCCGTGGACCTGGTTGTCGATCACTCAGTCATGATTGACTATTTCGGTACCAAAAAAGCCCTGGACCTGAATATGAAAGTGGAGTTCCAGCGCAATCAGGAACGCTACCAGTTCATGAAATGGGGTATGCAGGCCTTCGATACCTTTGGTGTGGTGCCTCCGGGCTTCGGTATTGTTCACCAGGTCAATCTGGAATACCTGGCAAGAGGCGTTTATCAGAAGAATAATGTTTACTACCCCGACTCCCTCGTCGGTACAGACAGCCATACCACCATGATCAATGGTATCGGCGTGGTGGCCTGGGGTGTAGGCGGTATTGAAGCCGAAGCCGCCATGCTGGGGCAACCCGTCTATTTCCTGACGCCTGATGTCATCGGTGTGGAACTGACCGGCAAGTTGCGAGGCGGCGTCACTGCGACCGATCTGGTCCTGACGCTGACAGAGATGCTGCGTCGTGAAAAAGTGGTCGGCAAATTCGTGGAATTCTGTGGCGAAGGAACAGCAACGCTGTCTGTCACGAACCGGGCCACTATCGGCAATATGGCGCCCGAGTACGGCGCAACAATGGGCTTTTTCCCCGTCGATGACCATACTATCGAATACTTCAAGGGTACCGGTAGAACCGAAGAGGAAGTGACAGCGCTCGAAAATTACTTCCGCGCCCAGCAAATGTACGGTATTCCGAAAGGCAAGGATATCCGCTATACGAAACTGCTGCACCTTGACCTCTCTACCGTAGCGCCTTCGCTTGCCGGCCCCAAACGTCCGCAGGATCGGATTGAGATCGGCAATGTCAAAGACACCTTTGCCAGCCTGTTCGTCAAACCGGTGGCCGAAAATGGTTTTAACCAGCAACCGGAAAAATTCGATCAGATTTTTGAAACGAGTAAAGGTACCAAGCTCAAGAATGGTGACATTCTGATTGCGGCCATTACCTCTTGTACCAACACGTCCAACCCCAGCGTCATGCTTGCAGCCGGTCTGCTGGCCAAAAAGGCTGTGGAAGCCGGCATGAAGATTTCGGGACACATCAAAACGTCGCTGGCCCCCGGCTCGCGTGTGGTGACTGAGTATCTGACCAAAACCGGTCTCCTGCCCTATCTGGATAAACTGGGCTTTGATGTTGCTGCCTATGGCTGCACCACCTGTATTGGCAATGCCGGCGATCTGGCGGCTGACATCAACGAATCCATTATCGAAAACGATCTGGTCTGCGCCGCGGTACTTTCCGGTAACCGGAACTTCGAGGCACGGATTCATCCGAACATCAAGGCAAACTTCCTGGCCTCGCCGCCACTGGTCGTGGCTTACGCCCTGGCCGGTACCATGAATAAAGACCTGATGACAGAACCCGTAGGTAAAGGTAAGAACGGGGACGTCTGGCTGGGCGATATCTGGCCTTCCGAAGACGAAGTTCAGGAACTGCTGGCAACTGCCATGCAGCCCACCGTGTACCGGAACAATTACGCCCAGGTTCGCAGCAACCCTGGCAAACTCTGGGAAAACATCAAGGGCGTATCCGGCAACGTTTACAACTGGCCCGAGTCCACCTACATTGCAAAACCGCCATTCTTTGACACGTTCGAGATGACACCTTCTCCCATGCCTCCGGTCAAAAATGCCAGGGCACTGGGTATATTCGGCGATTCGGTAACCACTGACCATATTTCGCCTGCGGGCTCCATCAAAGAGACCTCGCCTGCCGGGCGCTGGCTCAACGAACACGGCATCATGAAGGCCGACTTCAACAGCTACGGTTCACGCCGGGGCAATCACGAAATCATGATGCGTGGTACGTTTGCCAACGTTCGAATCAAAAATCTCATGATCCCTCCTCTGCCCACGGGCAGCCGCGTTGAGGGTGGCGAGACGCTGCACCAGCCTGATGGCGAGCAGATGTCCATTTATGACGCCGCCATGAAATATATCGCCGACGGCGTCCCCACTGTTGTTTTCGGGGGCGAGGAATACGGTACCGGCTCGTCTCGCGACTGGGCCGCCAAGGGTACCCAGCTGCTCGGCGTCAAGGCGGTTATTGCCCGCAGCTTTGAACGGATTCACCGCAGCAATCTGGTGGGTATGGGCGTGCTGCCCCTGCAGTTCAAAGGATCAGACAGCGTCGATACACTGGGGATTACCGGCAGGGAAACCTATGATATCAGCGGACTCGAGTCCGGCATCAAGGCTCAGCAGGATGTCACGCTGACAATTCGCCGTGAAGATGGTACCTCGCAGGATGTTGAACTGCTTCTGCGTATTGATACTCCGATCGAAGTTGACTATTATCAGAACGGGGGCATTCTGCCCTTCGTCCTGCGACAGTTGCTTTGATCTTCAACGTGTGTAATGAACCGGAAAAAACCAGCCAACCTTCATCCCAGCGATCAGCCATTACTTGATTTATGCCTCGCCCTGAAACAGTCGGGCTGCATCGTCGAGGATCGCTATTGGGAAAACCAGATTCAGACAGCGTTACTGGATATTTTCCGGCAAAATCGCAAGAAAACGGTCGAGCGTCTTCTGGATTATCTGTCCGATGAAGACTCGGAGACGCACGATATTCTTCTTGAACATGCAGAGACGCTGTCAGAGTCGTGCGAGTGGATCAGCGAAGACGTCACTTATGATTGCGTCTTCGTTGCCATTCCGGTAATCGCATGGACCCGTTTTGAAATTCCCCTGCCTGTTCTGGATGGTCAGACGCAGAAATCCATTACCCAGGCGCTCAAGACCCACGTAGCCGCGAGCGATGTGCGCATCGCCATACACCAGCAGCTTCTGAGTGTAGACCAGATGCCTCGTTCCTTCACCGGCGTTTTCCAGTGGATGAGAGCCATTACCGGCAAGGTGTTCGGCGCCTCCCTGCGTTCCAGCGTTCCTATGGATGAGCAGCCTGAAGGCATGCAATTGATGTCCGATAGCCGCTTTCTGCTGGCGGCATTCTGCGCACCCCGTTCCAAACCGATATTTCGCTGGCAACAGGGTGAAGGTCCGTATAGTGAACAGCGCAAGCGCTGCCTGGAGAACTGGCGTGCAGCGGCAGAACCCCTGTTTCAGAAACTGCTGCCTGCCTGCGGACTGGAAATTATGCTGCCGGATGCGTTTTATATTGCTAACAGACAGGCCGATAAACGCATCCGATTCGCCGCAATCACCGCGGCTGCCCAGTGGCTGCAAACCGTTTTTGATACGCCACCAGATGGCTTTCGTGCCACCGTTGCGCTGTATCAGGACAGCCAGTTGCGCGAGATCCGTATCGGCTTTACTCTGCTGCAGTCCCATGAAGTACTCTATGGCTGCCTGTGGCCGGTCTTTCCGGATGAAGTGGAAAATCAGCAGCTGAAATCCATCAACGACTTCGCCCAGCTTGACGTCCTCTTCGAACATTTGCAGGCCAATGGCATTCGTCATATCACCTGCCTTAAGGAAGTTCTGGACGGTAGCAGCGATGTGTCGGACGAACCCCTCTTTCCCAATCCTGCAGGCGAACTGATGCCTGTCATGATGCCCGAGACAGCGGAGGACCCGATTGGACGATTCCACTGACCCTCCGATTGCCAGCCAGTCTGCAGAATCAGGCGATTTGCCGGATACCGCAACGGATATTGATATCTTCTGCCGCGTCATCGACAACTTCGGAGATATCGGCGTGTGCTGGCGTCTGGCCCGTTCCCTGCATACAGAATGGCCCGCGCAGCTGCGGCTATGGGTAGATAATCTTCACAGCTTTGCCCGCATCGCCCCCACTGTTCAGCCTGAGTTGCCCGAGCAGGAAGTGGACGGCATTCAGATTATCCACTGGACAGAAGATACTGGTGCCTATACACCGGCCAGACTGGTTATCGAAGCCTTCGCCTGTGATCCGCCAGCCGCCTATATTGATGCCATGCCCGGCCATACCCGGTTGTGGCTCAATCTGGAATATCTCTCGGCTGAATCCTGGACGGCAGGGTTTCATGCGCAGCCCTCTCCACAGCGCAATGGCGTGTCCAAATACTTCTTTTTCCC
>JAFAGQ010000351.1 GCA_023422555.1 Pseudomonadota bacterium | reverse complement strand
TTTTGACGCCATGCGCTTTCATATGATCAACCACTGCATTGATCATCAGTTCGGTTGGCTGAGCCACACTCACCATCCATTCGGCGGACTTCTCCGATACATTCGCTACCGGTGAAATGGCAATGAAAGGAACATGGCTCTCATTGGCCACTGCAGCGATGGCCATGGTGCCGGGAACCCCGGATGTACCCATGAGGATATCAACCTGATCCTCGTTGATCAGCTTGCGTGCATTGCGTGCCGCGGTCGCCGGGTCCGAAGCATCATCCAGACGGATCAGCCGGATATCGGCATCGCCTGCCGTGCCCATGGATTTGTGTCCTGCGATCACGCCATTGGCATAGGGAATACCAAGCGACGAAATGGGACCCGATAAAGACGAGACAAATCCCACTGTGATTGTTTTGGCTACTGCGCCCACAGACATGCACATGGCGGATGCGCACATCACGATTGACAACAATTTCATATCCGCTCCTGTCTGCCCGCAAGTAACCAGGCAATAATCAAATCAACAATGTAATGTCCGATATTCACAACTGAAATTGGTCCGGCATCAGATCGTGACCGAACCAATACTGCTTCCCCCGCATACATACAACACCTGGCCCGTAACAAAACCTGAGCCGGGACTGCAAAAAAAGGCGACCGATTCGGCCACGTCCTGTGGCGTGCCGATGCGGCCTACCGGAATGGCATCCGCCAGTTTCTTTTCCCGCTCACTGCCGGGTTCTATGACGTCATAAAACATGTCAGATGCAATCGGACCCGGCGCCACCACATTCACGGTAATGCCTGAGCCTGCCAGTTCAAGCGCCCAGGTGCGTGCCATGCCTATCATGCCGGCCTTGGTTGCCGAATAGGCAGTGCGCGTCTGCAGGCCCAGCGCACCTCTTGACGAAATCAGCACAATCCTGCCGTCACCCGCCGCTTTCATGGATGGCAGAAACGACTGCGTCAGAGTCAGTGCGCTGGTCAAGTGCAACTGTGACAAACGATCAATATCCTCTTCGCTCACATCCTCCAGCAGATTCGGCAATATGACACCTGCGTTATGAATGAAATGGCTGACGTTGAAATTTGAAGCAATGTCGCTTGCTGCTTCCCGAACCGCGTTTCGATCCAGTAAATCCACACAATGGCTGTGCAGTCGCGGATGACTGAAATCTGCCGGGCGCCGGGCCAGTGAGACAACTTCCATGCCCTGCTCCAGCAGTCTGTGGCAGATTGCGGCGCCAATACCTGCGCTGCCTCCGGTAACAACGGCCACGTTTTCCGTCATTCCTGCCCCCTTTGTTCCACCAGTGCCAGAACGCGCAAGGGGCTGCCTGAGCCGCGCCGTATCTTCAGTGGCGCAGAAAAAATGACAGCACCGGTAGGCGGCAACTGATCCAGATTGGTCATGCACTGCAAACCATAGCGATTGTTGCCATGCATGAAATAGTGGCAGGGAAACGGGGGATCCAGATGCTGGGCCTGTCCCGCATCAGTGCCCACCGATTCTGTTCCGAAACCATGAACATCGCGCTCGCGAATCAGCCAGGGCACGACCTCGGCATCCGGTCCTGGCGAATGCGCACCATCATCCTGCATGTTCAGATACGCTGCCGGCTTTTCGCGTTTTGACCAGTCCGTCCGCATGAACACCCACGAACGTGGGGCGATTTTTCCATGCGCTTTTTCCCATTCCAGAACTTTATCGATGGTAAGCAGATAGTCGGCAGATTCGGCAGACTCTGCAGAGCAGTCAATGACACAGGCCTGGGCGATAAAGGCACCCAGGTCTATGGTATCGACGGTGTTGTCGGGCTGATCCTTGCCGCTGACCCAATGGGCGGGCGCATCAAAATGGGTTCCGGTATGCTCGGAGCACGAAAAGTTATTCCAGTACCAGCCGGGACCACGTTCGTCGTAATGCGAAATTTCTTCAATGCGAAACGGCCACGCCTGCCCCATCTCCGGTGGCAGCACAATCGTTGGAAATTCCGGCGTCAATGTCTCTGTCAGATCGACGATTCGTACGCTGCCGCTACTCAATGAAGACATCAATTCAGTCAATACAGCCATGTTGTTCTCCCAGTTTCGTTTCAGTGGCCCGCCGCCAGTTCCCGCTCCAGCGCCTTTGCATTGCTGCGCTGTCGATCACGAATGTCATTGGCGACATCACCGACGTAAATTTCTTCCAGACCGCGTTCCAGTCCCTGAACGATATGACGCGCGATCTGCGAAGGCGCAACGCGTGGCGGTGGCGTGGTCTGTTCCCATTCATAATCAACAGGGCCGGTAAAGACATTCACCACACGGATGCCTGCCCGCTGCATTTCTGCGCGCAGGCAATGAGACAAAGACAATCCGCCGGCCTGGGCGGCCGACCACACGCCGCGTTCTGGCAGGTTCGCCAGTGCATGCACGGAAAAGATATTCACCCAGGCCGATGCACTGTTGACGCCATCAGCGGCCCGGCCGGCCATCGCACCGCCAAACGTCTGCGCCAGTCTCAGCAGACCCAGGCAGCTCACATCAAACATATCGCGGGCCGTATTGATCCTATTGGTGCCCAGCATGCCGCCCTCGCGTTGCAGATCTGCGGTGTTGATCAGCACATCAACCTTGCCGCCAATTTCAGCTGAAATACGCTCCAACGAGTCACTGTCAGTCACATCCATGGCATGCACCTGAATCCTGCTATCGGAAACAAGAGCATTGAACTCAGCCGATGGGCGCCACGGCTGGGCATCGCCGACAAAGATAATGGAGGCTTCGGTTTGCAGCAGGGCCTTGATCATTGCCAGGCCCAGTGCAGACTTTCCATCGGTAACAAGCACCCGTCGAAACTTCACGTCATTGGTCATTTCACGAATCATTGCATCATCCTGATAATGGGCAGGCAGCGCCTTCGGCAGAGCCAGCATTGCGGCATTACCGCCTTTGTCCAGTTTCATTTCCAGCTGCACCGGCATGCCTTCTTCACAGGCCGGATGCACATGCGCCACCACCGACGGACCTGCCGTCATTCGGACTGTGCCAATCCGCCAGGGAAGCCGCTCCCGGAAATACACATCATTGCTGTGATGGAGCACCGTGGTGGCCAGCAGGACTCCCTCGCGGGACACCTCGGACCAGATCAGGTGGTGAGACAGACACTTACCGCAGACATCGCGTGGCGGATACTGTACATGCTGACACGCATCACAAACCTGCAATTCAAACCGGCCTTCTGCAGCGGCGCGCGTCATGCCATGAAACGTCCGGCTGCGCGCTGCTGGCGGCAGCGTCGGCTGGCCCGTGCGCACAATTGGATTCTTGCGGGCGGGCTTGCGCAATTTGCCGCCGAACTGATCGCTCATGCTCCCTCCCCTTTTTGCAGAATCGCGGCAGCCGTACATAAACCACGATCGTAATTGATCATGCCAAACCCGCTGACCATACCGATCTGCGCGTCCCGGACCTGCGTTTTCCCGGCCTGCCCGGTCAATTGTCGTATCGCCTCATTCATGCCCAGCGTTCCGCCGGCAGCACCGGCCTGTCCCGCTGAAAGCTGTCCACCACAAGTATTGAGTGGACATGAGCCGTCAACCGTAAACGTATTGCTGCGCACATATTCCGGCCCTTCGCCCGGCGCACAAAACCCCAGGTTTTCCAGCTGCAGCATATTGATCACCGGATAATCGTCATAGGCCTGCAGAAAGTCCATATCCTGCGCTGTCACGCCGGCCTGCTCATACAACGCATCACAATCCAGGGTCCAGCCGCCCCGGCTTTGCATCGCATCGTCGGGCCACCCATTGTGGCGTTCTATCGTTCCCAGTATCCGCACAAAATGCAATCCCAGCTTGCGCGCGCGCTGCTCGCTCATCACCAGGAATGACTCGGCACCCGCACAAGGCATGACGCAGTCAAAAAGATGAATGGGTTCAGTAATGGGACGGGCATCCAGATACGCCTCCATGGAAAGAGGCTTTTTCATCAACGCATGCGGATAGCGCAGCGCGTTTTCCCGCTGCGCGATGCAAAGTTTGCCAAAATCTTCACGCGTCGCTCCTGTCGTGTTCATATAATGTCGCGTCAGCAATGCAAAACTTGCATTAGGCCCGCCGGCACCATACGGATAGGTAGCATCCTGAGCAAAGCGCGAAAATTGCCCCAGCGTCTT
Source organism: Pseudomonadota bacterium (assembly GCA_023422555.1). Lineage (GTDB taxonomy): Bacteria > Pseudomonadota > Gammaproteobacteria > Burkholderiales > Burkholderiaceae_B > Advenella. The sequence continues at coordinate 9,065 of JAFAGQ010000351.1, read as the reverse complement.
GCGAAAAGAATCAACGTGATTGGTATCACCGGTAATGATCGCCACCACATTGGCATCACCCGCCTGCACTGCCCTGGCCGCACGACGCAAGGCCACCACGGCACTGGCGCCCCCCATGGGAATATGATCGAGCCAGCGGGGAGACACGCCAAAATGCTGGGTCAGACCGACAGCAGAATCGGGCCCCAGACTGAAACTGGCAACACACATGCCATCGATGTCAGACAGCTGCAGTCCGGCGCCATCCAACAGCCCCTTGAGGGAGCGTCCCAGCCAGTAATGCGCGCTTTCAATGGAATAGCGCACATACGGCACCGTCACCGGCACCGCCAGAACAACGCCGTCATAGGAAGCCGCCCGCGTCACGCTCGCCCTCCTGGTTTCTTCAGATGACAGGTGTTGATCGCCTGTCCGCCCGCAAGCAGTTCCTGCGCCATTGTTTTGAGCGTGCCCCGCTGGATCTTATTGGTGGCCGTCAGTGGCAGTTCTTTCACAAAACTCACATAGCCGGGCACTTTGTAATATGCCAGCTGTGATAGCGACCAGCTGACCAGTTCCGCGGCAAGCGCTTCACGGTCCCCTGCCGTCGATTGCGCAGGGGCAAGCACAACGCAAGCCAGCACCTCGTCGCCTCGAACCTCATCGGGAACCGCCGCGACCGACACCGCCTGCACCATGGGGTGACGCGCCAGCGCGCCTTCGACCTCCACCGCGGCAATATTTTCGCCACTGCGTCGAATCACATTCTTCTTGCGATCCACAAACACCAGATAACCCTGGTCATTTCTGCGAACAATATCACCTGTTTTGAACCAGTCATCCTGCCATGCTGCTGCAGTGGCCGCTTCATCTTTCAGATAATGGGAAAAGAAACCGAAGCGCGGCTGATTTCCCGCATGACGCACCCACAGTTCGCCCGCCTCGTCCTCTTCGGCTTCTTCGCCCGCTTCATTAACGAGTCTGACTCTGACGTCTTCCCCTTCCTTGCCAATGCAGCTGGTGCCCACATAACGGGGCTCCTTATTTGCCATGATCACAGCACCGGCGCCGGTTTCCGTCATTGCCCACGCTTCCAGCAACGGAAAACCAAAACGCTGTTCAAACGGTTCATGCAGTTTTTTGTCGACACCGGCACCAAATCCAAATCGAACCTGATGGTCTTTATCCTGCGGCCCCGCAGGCAGCTTGTCCAGGATCGCCGGCATGACGCCCAGATAATGAACGATGGTCGCACCACTGCTGCGTACCGAGTCCCACCAGCTTTTTGGATGAAACCGATCCAGCAGAATCAGGCAACCCGCAGTCCGAATCATGGCCATGACCGAATAGGCCAGCGCATTCATGTGCACAAGGGGCAGCGGTGTCAGCATTCGCTCTGCGCCGTGATGCAATGTCGCCAGACCACCAACTTTTGCATACCAATCCCCGGCATGAAGAAAATAGGTATTGGAAAGCACACACCCCTTGGGCTGGCCTGTCGTACCCGAGGTATAGAGCAAAGCGCATTCCGTATTCTCATGGGCCGCCGTTTTGGGAGCCGTATTGGGTGCCGTGTTGTTATTGCGTTTGTCATGATCCCTCGCCACCGGCGCATCGTCGGGAAGAACCACGGGAACAGAAACGCCCGCCTGCGCGCATGCTTCCTGCAGCAACGTGTGATGGCTTGCAATGGACACAAGCAGACAAACGTCTGAATGACAGATGAGATATTGCAGTTCTGCCAGTCGCAGGTCTGCATTTATCGGCACAACTGATATCCCAAGCGCATTCAGGGCAAACCAGTGCAGAAAAAATGACTGCCGGTTCTCCAGCAACAGGCCGACTCTGTCTCCTGCTCCGTAGCCGGCCTGTGCGTAGGCCTCTCGATATTGAGTCACCTGTTGCAGCGTGTGGCCGTAGCTGAACACGCCAGACTCAGTCTGATACTTTTCGGCGGTCTCTGGCAACACGTGCAGAAATGGCAGATCCGGATGCGTTCTGGCTGTCAGCTCGAAAGCCTCGTAAACCGTGCGGGCAGTCGTATCGTTCACGGCGCCCTCACATGAAAAGCTGAATGCTGCCGAAAGCGGCATCGGGATTGACCAGATCCACCCGCTTGAGGCGTATGCGCAAGCGGTCGTTGTCTCTCACCAGCGTATGCGTTGTCCAGCCCGCATACAATTTCTGTTCGTCCTGTCTGGTTTCAACATAATGAAACGCCGTATGCACCACAAAAACGCCGCGTTCGGGATCGTGCGCAGGGTCATCGACCTTCATATGCGGCCGCTGCAGCAGATGGTGGCAATAGCTGACAGGCTGCTGGGAGAACGTGCGTTTCCCCGTGAAACGTTCGGCTCTGACCTTCAGCAGCAGTTTGTCTTCGTACATCAGCGAGGCATGCAGGCGTGCATCGGTCTGATCTCGTTTCAGCGGCATCCAGTAATAGCCATCGTCGGTAAAAAGATCAACCCACGCTTCCAGTGCAAGCGAATCAATTAATCGGGCTTCATGATAAATGAAATCAAAAATATCCTGATCGTTCATGCGCTGACCTCACTCTTCTGAATCGGTTGCATGAAACGCAGCCAGGCGCGATACTGATTGCGCATCTGCCACTCGCTGGTACCCTGTGTGACAATGTTGGACTGATCCTTTTCGGAAGCGTCATAAAGACGGGCGAAATTGACCCATTCATGACTGCGCGCATGCAGCACTTCCTGGGAGCGCTCGTACATTTCCAGATCATCATGCCCCACCACCGAGGTCGGTGCATTGATCAGCCGGTTGTACATCAGGCTGCGCTCAAACAGCAGATCGGGAGCACCTGCCAGCCTGAACGTCCAGGATTCAACCATCGTGCTTCCCGCCGAAAGCGGCTTGAACAGTCGCAAAGTCTGAATAGGCCCTTTCACCAGAATATTCGGGAAATAAACGGTGTTATGGCGCACATCTCCCAGAATCTGAGCGGCGCGCGTTTCTCCATAGGCCTGCTTCATCGCGTCCCAGTAGCCGGGAACATCCGAGTAGGCGGCGTGAATGGAATCGCTGACACCGGTATGACCATGTCCGTTATCCCAGACGCGAATACCCATTTTGTCGAAGAACTCATACGAAGACATGAACGGCGCAAACAGCTCGACGGCCATGGGCTTGGGCGTGCCTTCGGGCGCCTCTTTCCATACGTTGACGGCGGTCCCCGCAGAAGACTCATGCGCCACCATCGGATGGCAGGTGTCGGTCTGATTATCCACAAGCATTTTCCAATTGCACTTGTGAACATAGCGAAAAATGCCGCCATCGACCACGAGCCTGCCTTCCGGCGAACGGTCAATCATATTATCGATGGTGGATAGCGAGTCACCAAAAAACGTTTTGAAATCAACGCCTTCATCATTCAACCGGCAGAAGACGAAGCCACGGTAATCGTGCACATTTTTGATCGCAACCATGCCTTTGGCAGCGTCGCAGGAATCCAGGTCTGCGTTCTCGTAGCCGCTTTTGAGCGGGATGGCCAGTATTTTTCCGTCTGTCTTAAAGGTCCACGCATGGTACGGACAGCGAAAGAATTTGCCAGTATTGCCACAAACCTCGCCGGCGACCTTCACGCCACGGTGAGGACAGCGGTTATAAAGCACCTTGATAGTCTTATCGGTATGACGCACCATCACAACAGGCTCATCACCAACGGTGGTCGTATAGAAATCGCCCACGTTGGGGATCTGGCTCTCATGCCCCACAAAAACCCAGGTCGAGGCGAACAGGTATTCCATTTCAAGATCGAATACATCCTCGTCGATGTACAGATCCCGATGAACTTCGCGTTCCCGAACCAGCGATTTGAGGGCATCCGGGTTCGTCTTGTACTGGCTTGCGGATCGTCTGGCTGATCTCATTGTTTCGCTCCATCAGATACGTTTTCGTTCTCTATGCGCTTGCGCGCTTGCTGCATGTTCTCATCACGTTTCGTCTGCCTGTTCATTACAGATCCAGCACCAGCAGGGGTGATTTCGAACGTGATACACAAATCTGCATGACCTTGCCTGACGCTTTTTCTGAGTCTGACAACACATAATCCCGATGATCGGGCTCTCCTTCGAGCACGTCCACCTGGCAGACGCCACATTCGCCGCGGCAGCAGTCACAAAGCGGATCCTCTCCTTCCTCCTGCAATACCTCCAGAATGCTTTTGTCCGGAGGAATCACAAACGTTTTGCCTGATTGCGCCAGCCGCACTTCAAAGCTGCCGGCATTATCATCCGTAGCGGACGGGTTATTGAACAGTTCAAAATGCAGCTGCTGCGATGGGAAACTGCGCTGCTTTGCGCATGCCAGTACCGCATCAAGAAGACCCGCCGGACCGCAAATATACAAATGCTGTTCGGGTTGCATACTCTGCAGAATCGCATCGATATCCAGCTTCGACTCTTCCTGATCAAGATGAACCATCAGGCCTTCGCCTGCCAGGGCTTCAAGCTCACGCAGCAATGCCATTTGTGATCTATCACGTCCGGCATAATGCAGATGAAATGCTCTTCCTTCGCGGCCAAGCGCGCCGGCCATGGCAAAAAGCGGCGTAATCCCAATTCCCCCGGCGAGCAGAACGGGGACAGCACTGTCTGCCGCATCCAGCATGAAATCGTTGCGGGGCAATTCGCAGCAAATCAGGTCACCCGCCTTGAGCGAGTGCATGAATCGGGATCCCCCTTTGCCGTTATCTTCACGCTTGACAGCAATCTCATACTGAAAGACTTCACCCTGATCTGCACCGTCATCACCAATCATCAACAAGGAATACGCACGTGTGTTGCGCTGATCACTGACCGGCGTGGCTGACAGATCACTGCCAGCTTCGCCCGTATGCACCCGGATATGGGCACCCGGAGCCGCAGCCGGCAACGCTTTGCCGTCCACGTGGGTCAGCACGATCATGCGGATATGCTCTGTCAGATCCTGCGTTTCCTTCACACGTAACTGCAACAATTCCACGATTCCTGGTCTCCTTTGTGTCGGCGCTACGCGATCTGCATTTCAGCAAGGGCACTCTGCAATTTCTCACCCTTGACATCATTGATAGCCGCGTCGTAAAGCCTGGCGTAACGGGCCGCCGCATCGGGCGTGCCACACAGCTGCTCTGCCACCATCATTAACTGGCCAAAGCGCCCCTGGCTTCGTTCATGAGTATCGCTGTAACCCTTGACCAGACGGCGTGAGCGCGCAACGCTCACCGCGAAGTCATAATCTGTATTCAGCGCCTTCCTGGTGTTTTCAATCCAGCGATCAATCGAACTCATTTCCTGTGCGTGCCGCAGTGTCGCCTTGCGCTTTTGCTTGCGCGACGCCAGCAGATACAGAAGCACGTAGCCGCTCAGACGACTGCTCCGGATATGTCGACCCTTCTGAAAGAAAGGGGCAGACCAGCGGCGCAGCGCAGACTTTTCCAGCCATCGTCCCATACGCTCGGGCAGCGTGCCACAGACCTCTTCAAATCGGGGATGCATATAATCAGCCACATCCAGCATCTGCTCACCGGTCAGCCTGACCTCCTGCGAGATTCGTTGCATGCGCGTATCGCGAATCTTCAGATCGGCCACCTTGATGACATCGTCATAGGCCATCGCCGTGGCCAGATACCTGGCAAACTCCCAGCTTAATGTCCAGCCCTTGGCCTCGCCGCCTGCAGAACGATCAAGCGCCAGCATGGCCTCTACGCGGTTCAGATAGTCACAGGCATAGTCCTTGTCCTGAAAATCCAGCAACTGCCTGACACCCGCCAGAACCACAGGCTGCAGCAGCTCCGGAAACGTCTCCCGCAGTCTGTCCAGCAGGATCTGACCCTCCGGTGAGGCTGCCACGGCGGGCACGGCAGGAAACCGGGCGTTGGCCGTTTCCGTGCGTTTTTGCATTTGGGCATCCAGAATCGCGTCGTGCCCGGCCGCAAAGGCCGAAAGACTCGCGGCAACACCCACCTTGCCCTGTCGAATGGTCTCTTCAAACGCCTCGCGTGAAAACGGCAAGGCATTCGAACCACACAGTGCCCCAAAAAGACTGGCACTGATCACGCTGCCTGACAGTTCCGCAATCTGCTGCAGATCCGCAGCATAAAATTGCCGGGCAGTATCCCTGCCAGCTGACATCACCTGTTCACTATCAACAATACCGTTGCCCGGATGCGTTTTTTCGCTGATGGCATAACTGCGGTGTGTAGAAGTGATCAGTGTGGTGCGCTCAGGCGTGACGATGCCACGCAAAATGGCACGACCGGCTTCCATCAGTTCGGCACTAATGACCACATCCACATCGCCCGGCGTCGGCATCTGGGCCAGAACCGGAGGTCTGTCCAGAGTCCATGGCGGTGGAAAAAGCTCCACATAATAAATGGTGGCGCCCGTTCGCTGGGCTACGCCTGGCACCGAGGTGCTCTGCGCATACCACCCGGCGTGCTCTGCCAGATGCACCAGCCAGTCGGACAGTACACCTCCGCCCTGCCCGCCCATGGCCAGGATGGCAATCTTCAAAGGTTCTGCCTTCAATGATTCTGCCGGTTCCACTGCACCGGCGCCTGAAGTTGCCGTATTCATATCGTAATTGCCTCGTTGCGCGCCGCATATCGCTTTCTGAGGCGGCCCATCAGCTTTGCGCGCCATTTGCCCAGCAACTGATCCTTTTTATCGGGATTGTGAATGATGTCTGCCCGATAAAACGATGGACACAGCACCGCCTCATGCGCGATCTCACCGCAGTGCCCACAGCCGACGCAGCTGGTATCCACGTGAGCGACCGGATCGTCTTTCAGCGGATTTTCATTGTCTTTTAGGGTGAGTGACGGGCAGCCCGACAGCCGGATACAGGCGTGATCGCCGGAACAGATATCCTGATCCACACCAAACTGCTGTTTGACCCGTCGCCGACCTTTTTTCACATCCTCTTTGAATACAGGCTTTTCACGCCGCTGGCGATTCAGCATGCATTCGGACTGCGCAATAATTACTTTCGGTCCCGCGTCCGTACAGGTGAGCGCGTCTTCAATCAGCGCCCGCATTTTGTGCACGTCATAGGTCCGGTCAATGACCTTCACCCATTTGACACCCACGCCCCGTACCGCCTGCTCGATGGGATGGTTGGTCGAACGGTTATCGTTGTCGGCACGGGATGACAGAATATCCTGGCCACCCGTCGCCGAAGAATAGTAGTTGTCCACGATGATAATGACACCATCGTGCTTGTTGTAAACCGCGTTGCCGACGCCGGACGTCAGCCCGTTATGCCAGAAACCGCCATCGCCCATAATCGAAATGGATCGCTTGCCGGCCTTGACATTGAAGGCAGACGAGCTGGATGCGCCCAGACCGTAACCCATGGTTGTCGCGCCCAGATTGAAAGGCGGCAGAATCGAAAACAGATGACAGCCTATGTCACATGAAATATGGTGTTCGCCCAGTTTCTCCTGGGCCAGTGTCAGCGCTGAGAATACCGGCCTTTCAGGACAGCCCGTACATAGTCCTGCTGGCCGCGCCGGAATAATGTCAGCCAGCTTCTGCCTGCGGATGGCATTGAACACAATGGGTTTTTCAACCATGCCTGCGGTGGTGGTGGCGGTGGCGGTCTCGGGCACCGCGTTTTGGTGCTGCGGGCTAACCCTATCGAAAAAGGCTTTCAGACCATCGCGAACAGTCTGAACCGTGTACTCTCCGGCCATCGGTAGCACATCCTTGCCCGAAAGCGGTGTGGCAATGCCGGCCTTGCGCAGGATACTGTGAATATTTTGTTCGATATAGTCGGGCTGACCTTCTTCGATCAGTATCACCGCTTTTTTATCACGGCAGAATGCCTCGACCTCATCATCGATCAACGGGTATACCGCATTCAAAACGTATAACGGTATTTCACTGTTTCCGAAATGATCGGCTTTATTCAGTAAACCCAGCGCGCGTATGGTGTTGTTGTACAGCCCGCCCTGTACGATGATGCCAATATCCTTTTGCGTACCTTCAAAGAACTCATTGACATGATTGTCCTTGATGAACTGCACGGCTGCCGGCCAGCGGTCACGGATTTTTTCCTGTTCATGTTCATAGGCTGCAGGCGGCAGCACAATACGGCCTGCATCACGACGCGGCGTTTCCATCGCCTGCGCCAGCGAGAATGGCGACTGAACATTATCTTTGGCAATGAAGCGGCCATGCACGTGACAACCACGGATTCGAACCTGAAAAAACACCGGCGTATGGCTGGCTTCAGACAAACGAAAGCCCGTTTCAACCATATCAACCATACAGGACAGGTTGGGTCTGGGATCCAGCATCCACATTTGTGATTTCATCGCAAACGCGTGAGTGCGCTCCTGCATGATCGATGAACCTTCGCCGTAATCTTCGCCGACAATCACCAATGCCCCACCGGTCACACCACCCGAGGCAAGATTGGCCAGCGCATCAGAGGCCACATTGGTACCTACCGTAGACTTCCAGGTCACCGCCCCACGTATTGGATACATAACAGAGGCAGCCAGAGTCGCCGCTGCTGTAGCTTCAGAGGCACTGGATTCAAAATGCACACCCAGTTCACGCAGAATGTCGTCCGCATCGGCCAGCACGTCCATGAGATGCGAAATAGGCGCCCCCTGATAACCGGCAACGTAGCCCACGCCAGACTGCAGCAAAGCCTTCGTGATCGCCAGAATACCTTCTCCGCGAAATTCTTCGCCCGCACCTATCCGGAGCGACTGAACCTCTTTTTTGAAGGATCGTTCTGCCATGGAATGACTCCTTTGCGTGAGCGAAAACTATTCAAAGCGGATGCAACCTGATCACTGTGACGGTTGCATCAATGTCAATTTAGTTTAGGTTTAAAATATTTTCGCGTCAAGAAATTTATATGAAAATTCATATATTAGGTTCATAATAAAGGGACGATGCATGGCGCGTCACTCAGTACTACTACTAGTTTTCCGTCAATCAGATTTTATTTTTTGACCAGGCACTAAAATGACGCAGCGTAGCAAAACATGCCCAACATCGTGCATGTCAAATTGTCTTTCGGAGCGGAACAGACGTGAGTGAACCCAGCCGATTTATTGATACTTATCT
>JAFAGQ010000302.1 GCA_023422555.1 Pseudomonadota bacterium | reverse complement strand
TCAGAATGTTGCCTCCGCTTATCAATTTACAGAGCCGGGCGCCGTTTTACTGGCCGCCTTGCCCTTCTGTGGCGTTTACGGATTCAACGCCGTACTTGCAAGTTTCACTGCGGGACAGCCTACGGTCCTGATGGATACCTTTGATGCACAGTTGGCGGCTGAACTGATCAGGAAGCACAAGGTGACGCATCTGTTTGGCAGTGACGAGATGTATGCTCGGCTTCTGGATCAGGTCGACGGTAATCACCCATTTCCGTCAGCACGGGTTTTCGGCTTCGCAGCCTTTAACGCGGGTTTTTTGCAAGTGGGACGCCAGGCGTGGGAAAGGAATGTGCCTTTGTATGGACTTTATGGTTCCAGCGAAGTGCAGGCACTATTTTCATTACAGAACAGACCCATGCTGGTAGATGAACGACTCAAAGGCGGGGGCTTTCCCGCCAATCCTGACGTGCAGATTCGCATACGTGATCTTGAAACGGGAAAATTGCTGGAAACCGGCCAAAGCGGTGCAATTGAAATACGCGCCGATACCAACTTTGCCGGGTATTTGAATAATCCGGAGGCCACCCAAAAGGCGGTGGACGATGAAGGATTCTTTCATACCGGCGATCTGGGCTATTTACGCGATGACGGCAGTTTTGTTTACCAGGCGCGCCACGGAGACGCGATCCGTCTGGCAGGCTTTCTGGTCAATCCTTCTGAAATTGAAGATGTCCTCAAGGAGCAGACTGGTGTTCGTGATGCGCAGGTGGTGGGTGTAGAGCAGAACGGGCAAAACCGCTGTGTTGCATTTGTGATTTCTGAAAATGGAACCGGCATCGATGAAGTTGAATTGCGCACGCGTATGCAGGATTGCATGGCTGCGTTCAAGGTTCCGGTGCGTATATGGAAAATCGATGAGTTTCCGACCACCCTGAGTTCAAATGGCGTCAAAATTCAGCGCAACAAATTACGGGAAATGGCGATAGAGAGATTGGGATAAGCGATGAAAGGACTTTATTTCGAAGATTTTGAGGTAGGCCAGGAATATACCAGTGGCGGCCGAACGATTACCGAGGCAGATCTGACCATGTTTTCCATGATCTCCGGAGACTGGAATCCAATTCATGCCGATGCCGAATTCGCGAAGAAGACCCGGTACGGCGAACGCGTGGTGCACGGCGTGCTCGGCATTGCACTGACCACAGGCATGATGCATGAGCTGGGCGTGTTTCATAATACGGCGATCGCCATGCTGGGATATGAAAACTGGAACTTTCTGGTGCCTTTGTTCGTAAACGATACCGTGCATTTGAAAATGACGATTCTTTCAAAAGACCTGGGAAAGAGCGGGAACAGCGGAAAAATCGGTCGCCGTTTTCAGTTAATTAACCAGCGCGGGGAAGTGGCCCAGGAAGGCATGAGCGGCGTACTGGTGTTGACCAGGAAGAACGAGGCAAAGAGTCCGGAATAGTTGCTTTTGTTACCACGCGGATTCAGCGCCCGCCCATTCCCATTTCACATGAATAAAATTTCCCCGGACAATGCCGGGGAATCACGACTGTGTTATTAAACTGAGCGCGTTACACCACCGTCAACCTTGATATTCTGGCCCGTAATGTAACCGGCTGCGTCGGAAAGCAGGAATGCAATGGTGGCAGCGATTTCCTCGGCTTTTCCATAGCGCCCCATAGGAACGCTGTCCCGCCTTTCATCGGTGGCGGGCAGGCTGTCGATCCATCCTGGCAGCACATTATTCATGCGAATGTTTTTGCTGGCGTAAGTGTCGGCAAAAATCTTGGTAAAACTGGTCAGCCCAGCCCGAAAGACCGTTGACGTTGGGAAGACTGGCGTGGCTTCAAAAGCCCATGCAGTGGAGATATTGACAATTGCACCGCCGCCTTGCGCTTCCATGATGGGTGTCACCAGGCGCGCAGGTCTTACGGCGTTCAGGAAATAAACCTCCATCCCTTTATGCCAGTCGTCATCACTGATTTCAAGAATCGGTGCGCGGGGACCATGACCCGCAGAGTTGACCAGCGCATCAATCCGGCCCCACTTTTGTACTGCCATATCGACAAGCTTCTTCAGATCATCGTTTGATTGATTCGAACCCGTAACGCCGATACCGCCCAGCTCTTTGGCCAGCGCTTCGCCTTTTCCAGACGAAGACAGAATGGCTACATGGTACCCATCCGCGGCCAGTTTCCGTGCTGCTGCGGCACCCATGCCGGAGCCACCGGCGGTAATTAATGCGACTTTTTCTACAGACATCGTGTTTTCTCCTTTAATCAATTGTTCAATTATCCTCCCAAGGCATTTATTATTCGAGCGATAAATTTATGCATTAGAATGTAGAAAATCTACTGGCTAATCATCATGATCTCACCCCGCCGAAAGCTGCCTCCGTTAAACGCCTTGCGCGCCTTTGAAGCGTCCGGGCGAAATCTGAATTTTCGTGCAGCGGCTGATGAATTGGGCGTTACGCAGGGTGCCGTGGCACAACAAGTGCGGGCGTTGGAATCACATTTGGGGTTAACCTTGTTTCAGCGCCTTGCCCGTGGACTGGCACTTACCCCGGCCGGGGCCGCGTATCTCGCTGATATCACTCGCGCTTTTGATATTCTGACAGAATCAACCAATCAATTGCTGGTCCGGCCTGAAATCGTGACTGTCAGCGTAACGCCCACGTTTGCCACCAAGCTATTAATTCCAAGTCTGGCAGAACTGCATGCCGCTTTCCCCGGCATAGAATTGCGAACTGTCGCTACCGAGTCGTTATCGGATTTTGATCACGACCAGGTGGATATTGCGATACGGCTGACCGACAAGCCCTTTTCCGCTGACCTGGAAGCAAAATTATTGTTTCATCAGGAACTGGTCGTTGTAGCGAGTCCGCATATTGTCAAAGATACGCCTTTACCATTGAGTATGGAACAGCTGTTGTCATTGCCGCTGCTGCATGACGCGCATGATTATTGGCGAAAAATATTTCCTGCAAGCTCATCACGGTCAGGGCTGGCGTTCAATCAGACAACGCTGGCACTGGACGCGGCGCTGGCCGGGCAGGGCGTTGCCTTGGCGTGCCGGTCTTTCGTGGCAAAGGATCTTGAAGCGGGCCGATTGCTCCAGGTAATGAACGAGACCACCGTTATAAAACCAAGCTACTTTCTTGTACGCAAGCGATCCAAAACACCCAGAAAAGCGGTAGATGACATCTGGCATTGGCTCACAGAACGGTTCAGTCAACACTAAGCATTCTGACGCAAGCCTTCGATGGCTATTGCCTCATCCGCATCTGCGTCATTGCCAGCATAGGAAAAAGACATGCCGGCAATCTGAGCTTCGTGCAATCGTCGGTATTTGCCATCATGCTTCGACAGCAATTCCGTATGTGATCCCTGTTCAACAACCGTGCCATTATCGACAACGAGAATGCGATTTGCATTGGTGATGGTTGCCAGACGGTGGGCAATAATCAGAGTGGTGCGACCTTTGGATAACTCGGCCAGTGATTGCTGGATGGCACGCTCGGTCTCTGTATCCAGGGCAGAGGTTGCCTCGTCCAGAATGAGAATGGGCGGATTTTTCAGAAAAATCCGGGCGATGGCCAGACGTTGTTTTTGTCCGCCAGAGAGTTTGACACCGCGCTCTCCGATGACGGTATCCAGTCCATCGGGAAGTGAGGCGATCATTTCGTCAAGCCGCGCGCGCGTGGCAGCATCCATGATCTGGGCTTCAGTGGCGTCCAGTCGGCCGTAAGCGATGTTTTCCCGGATCGTGCCCGCAAACAGAAAAACATCCTGCTGAACAATACCAATATTGGCGCGCAAGGACTTCATTGTGATTTGGCTGATGTCCATGCCATCGACGGTGATTGCACCGCCATCCAGCTTATAAAAGCGTGGTAGCAATGAGCAGATTGTTGTCTTCCCCGCTCCGGAAGGCCCCACAAAGGCAACCGTTTCACCTGCCGCGATGTCAAAGGACAGGTTCGAGAGTACACGCCGACCCTGTTTATAGCTGAACTGGACATCACGATAAATGACGTCGCCGCGAACGCGACCGACAGACTGCGCCGACGGGCTGTCCTGAATATCCGGCTCGATCTCAAGAAATTCAACATAACGCTGGAACCCGGCAATGCCTTTGGGATACATATCGATGACTGCGTTGATGAGTTGCAGCGGTCGAAAGAAGACATTTACCAGCAATAGAAACCCGACAAATTCGCCAGCGGTAAGGCCACCGTGAACCACGAACCAGGCGCCAGCCAGCATAACCACCACCAGCACAGCGCGCATCGAAAAATGAGATAACGCCATGGTGGCGGCCATCATCTTGTACGCTTCCAGTTTTGTGGAAAGATAATTACGGTTGTTATTGGCGAATAAATTTCGTTCGTGATCTTCGTTGGTAAACGCCTGCACCACCCGTATACCGCCGACATTCTCTTCGATACGCGCATTGAACTCGGCAATGCGGGAGTAAATATTCCGGAACGCCATGGTCATACGGCGCCCGTACACAATGGTGATAAAAGCGGAGAATGGCAAGACAGCGGCAGTCACCAATGCCAGGGGCACATGGACCCACAGCATCAGGCAAAATGCCCCAATCAGGGTCATGATGGCAATGAAAACATCCTCGGGGCCATGATGGGCCAGTTCTCCAATCTCATCCAAATCATTGGTGAGCCTGGCAACAATATGGCCCGTCTTCTGATTGTCAAAAAAGCCAAAGGACAATTTCTGAAGATGGTCAAAAGCTTTGCGCCGCATTTCGGTTTCAATTCGCACGCCCAGTGCGTGACCCCAGTAATTGACGATGACAATGAGTAATGCATTGATCGCATAGACGGCCAGAAGTCCCACGGCGGCGAGCAGTACCAGTCCAAGCTCTCCAGTAGGCAAAAGGCGATCGATGAACAGCGTCACCACAACCGGAAATGCCAGTTCCAATAAGCCGGCTGCCACGGCACTGCCGAAGTCAAGCGCAAAAAGCCCCCGATGTGGCCGATAGTAGGAAGCAAATCGTTTGAGAAGAGCAGGGAGGGCTGTGGTCCGTTTTGACATCTGTGGTACGTGTTCCTTTCGCACTGCTGCGGCATCAATGGCTGCGAGCGCGTGCTTTAGATCAGGGTCTGGGGAAGGTTTATTTATTAGGAATGAGAATCAATAGCATTGCATCGCAGGGCGTGACTTCAACGGCGGAAAGTCCATAGTCTTAAGGGGAGAATTCGTTTGGGCGTCGTGTGGACTCAAGGCAAGGAAGATTTTAATCAGTGATCACGTCGCTTCCGAGCGAGAAGGGCCACTGGAAATGCGACTTTTTCCTCGCTCTTTATTAGCAAAATTTACAGTTCTTTCAATAAAATCAGATGTGATTTGGTTGAGGCCTGGTATCAATAACGGTACCATAATAAGTATGAATGTTAAACACTATACCTATCGAATCAGCTGGTCTTCTGAGGATCAGGAATATGTCGGCCTATGTGCGGAATATCCTTCATTATCATGGCTTGCTGCCGACCCGGCGCAGGCCTTGGCCGGAATCATGCAGGTGGTGGCCGACGTTGTTAAGGATATGCAGAAAAACGGCGAACCGGTTCCAGAGGCTCTGGCAGATAAAAAGTATAGCGGAGAGTTTCGGGTGCGAGTCCCTCCCATGGTGCATCGCAATCTGGCAATTTCCGCCGCCGAGCAGGGGGTAAGCATGAATCGCTACATAAGCGCAAAGCTGGCTGGATAGTTCTGTTCTGATTCAGGCTGGCGCGTTGCTGCTATCGGCCAAACCTGCCCCGACACTTCGGTATTGCCCTCAGAAATCCTGACGCTAAGACAAAGAATTATTTGATTCTGATGCGTCGCCCGCAAGAATACAATTCACCAATAGAATTGGATTTGAGGAGATCGACTTGCGTACAGCAAAGAAGCCGGCGGCGGGCAGTCTGGATGGGATCAGGGTTTTGGATTTGTCTCGTATATTGGCT
>JAFAGQ010000298.1 GCA_023422555.1 Pseudomonadota bacterium | reverse complement strand
TCATTCCTCGTTCCCTGTTTTTCGTGAGTTGAAAGCCCGGATTGTACGGAAAACGCAAGACGGTGAATATCAGGGTTAACTCTTAATGATCCAGGTTAACTTTATGATTTTATGAATATATTATTTTGACTAAGTGCCGGCATTCTGGCAGGTTAACCAGATATCCTCCGGGTATCGAACGCCCAATGTCCTTCAACGTCCGTCAACGGCCGTCTTCTTCGCTCAAAAGTGAGTTTGCGCTAAAAAGCTGCTTCTGCCGGCTCCTGCGTTTGCGGCGACAGGCGTTCGCGTAATTCATAATCGATGATCAGATCGTCGGCATCACCCGCCTCGTCCGGTCGCAGACCCATCCATGAGCCCAGCCCCAGGGGGGATGCCTCACCCAGGCGCACGCCACTGACCTCTTCTTTTTTCAGCACCACGACGGCATCCCAGTTCAGTTCAATGCCGACATAGTGACGCAGCCAGTGTGTCAGCTGCCTGGCCTTGCGGGTGCCGGGCATGAATTCATCGAACTGTTTGCGCGAGAGCGGCCCTAATGACAGTCGAAATTTATGCTGCGCATCCCTGACAGAACTTCCCAGAATGGTGTCCTGGCCCAGACCCATTGTGCCGTTCAGGCCCAGCTGCTGTGACGGATCCAGGGCAATCCATTGTGGAACGAATTCCCTGAGGCTGACATCAATGCCGAAAAAGGTTTTGAGTATCTGAATAATGCCTTCAGGATTGCGCGACTGGCGCACCAGATGTCCGGCAAAGAAATACTTGGCATGATCCATAATGGAATCACGATGTCGGAGCGATTCGTGTCCCTGATTGATCAGGCTTGCAATATGGCGACTGAAATTTTCTTCGGGTCGGTCTAGGCTGACTGTGCTCTGCGCATCGGCCCAGGCCCGATAGAATAGAGCAATAAGCCGATGATGAAAAATGTCAGCGAACGCAGACAGGGTGTGATCGCGATGGTGCACAATCCGCTCGCGCACGTACTCTGTCAGGTGCAGTGGTAACGGTCCGTTAGGACCAAACAGCCCGTAGCTCAGAATGGAAACGACTGGCGGCCCATCCTTGTCTCGATCAACATCGCAGATGGTAGAGGGTGCGAACGCCATGGAGGGTTCCTGACGCAGACGTATCGGCTCGCGTGAAGGCAGCGAGTCGCGACCCAGTGGCTTTCTGGTGCCGCTGCGCGCATCGAACCAGCGCAGTACATGGTAGAGACCATAGCGATAGGGGTCAGCTTCCAGCTTCTGCCAGAAATCAGGAGGCAGTGTGCTTGTCTTATTGACGGGTTCCGACGGCGTATCCATGCTTGTGATTGATGTACCTGTTATTTCGATTCGCGAGTCATCCGGCTGAACCGTGATGTCACTTGTGATCTTCATTATCGGTTTTATCCAGTTTACCTGAAAGCGATGCGAGTGGGGAACCACAGTGCGCATTGCTCGCTGCTGCGTTTTTACATTTGGCAAAACTTTAGGGTTCGAAATCCCTGCCATATACACGTAACATACAGGGCAGCATTTCAAGGGCAGCAATGAACAGAGAACCGCCGTTCACGGGCAGGTCATAATTTTCTGCTAGGCTCTTCCAATCACAAATGACAGCAAGCACAACCAACAACTATGTCTGAAATCAACCGCAGCGATTTATTTGGAAAACTTGATACCCTGCTGTACCGCTCTCTGGAAGGCGCAACAGCATTCTGCAAACTTCGTGGCAATCCGCATGTGGAACTGGTCCACTGGCTGCATCAGATCATGCATGAGCATGACAGTGATCTGCAGAAAATCATCCGCTATTTTGAAATGGGCACAGAGAAGCTGGAGCGGGATATTGTGGCTTCGCTGGACGAATTGCCTCGTGGTGCCAGTTCGGTCTCCGATCTGTCTGAACATCTGGACAATGCCACAGAACGCGCCTGGGTGTACGGCTCGCTCAAATATGGAGAGGCACGGATCCGCAGCGCGCATCTGATTCTGGGTATCCTGAAAACGCATTCCCTGCGCAATGTGCTTTACGGCATTTCAACTGAATTTAAAAAAATCACACCCGACGTGCTGGCAGATAATCTTCCGGCCATTGTGAAGGACTCGGTGGAGCAGGAAGACAGTGCAGCCCTGGGTGACGGCACTTCGGCTCCGGTTGCTGCAGCAGGCGGTCAGTCGGCCCTGTCCAGGTATGCCGTGGATATGACAGCGCGCGCACGCAATGACGAGATCGATCCGGTTTCGGGTCGTGATGAAGAAATTCGCCAGATGGTCGATATTCTGATGCGACGCCGGCAGAACAATCCGTTGTTGACGGGTGAAGCAGGCGTGGGCAAAACAGCGGTCGTGGAGGGGCTGGCGATTCGTCTGGCCAGCGGAGATGTTCCGCCTTCACTGCGTGAGGTGTCGTTGTATCTTCTGGATATTGGACTGTTGTCTGCCGGCGCCAGCATGAAAGGCGAGTTTGAGTCGCGGCTTCGGCAGGTGATTGATGAAGTGCAGGCCAGCGAAAAACCGATAGTACTGTTCATCGATGAAATTCACACGCTGATCGGTGCGGGTGGTGCAGCGGGTACGGGCGATGCAGCGAATCTGCTCAAGCCCGCGCTGGCACGCGGCCAGTTGCGTACGATAGGCGCAACCACATGGGCCGAGTACAAAAAATATATCGAAAAAGATCCGGCGCTGACGCGTCGCTTTCAGGTTGTGCAGGTTCACGAGCCTGCAGAAAATAAAGCGCTGATCATGCTGCGCGGACTGGCCGGCAGACTGGAATCCCATCATCAGGTATTGCTGCTTGATGAAGCCATTGATGCTGCCGTACGCCTGTCACACCGTTATATTCCTGCCCGACAGCTGCCTGACAAGGCAGTGGCATTGCTGGATACGGCTTGCGCGCGCGTGGCGGTCAGTCAGCATGCCCAGCCTCCTGCAGTGGAAGATACGCGCCGCAGGATTGAGCATCTGCAGATAGAACGCGATATCGCCCAGCGCGAATTGCAGGTCGGGGTAGGCAGTGATGAGCGTATCGCCGGCATAGATCGCGACCTTGAATCGGCGCGCGCATCCCTGGCCGAACTGGAGGCCAACTGGCAGTCCGAACAGGCCCTTGCGGCACGGTTGTTCGAATTGCGTCAGGTGTTGCGCAACGAGGAAACCAGCGAGGAACTGCGCGAGCAGACGCTCACTGAACTCAAAGACGTGCAGCAGCAGCTTGAAGCCCAGCAGGGTGAGGCACCACTGATTTTTCCCTCTGTTGATGCCAATGCGGTTGCCGCAGTTGTGGCTGACTGGACGGGTATCCCGGTTGGTCGTATGGTGCGTGACGAAGCCAGCTCGGTATTGCAGTTGTCAGACTCCATTGAAAAACGCGTGATCGGTCAGCGTGACGGACTGGATACGATCACGCGGCGCATCCAGACCTCGCGCGCACGTCTGACCGATCCGAACAAGCCGGTAGGCGTCTTTCTGCTTTGCGGCCCAAGTGGGGTGGGCAAGACAGAAACGGCGCTGGCACTGGCCGAGACGCTTTATGGCGGAGAACAGAACCTCATCTCCATCAATATGAGTGAGTTTCAGGAAGCGCATACGGTGTCTACGCTGAAAGGCGCCCCTCCTGGATATGTTGGCTATGGCGAAGGCGGCGTGCTGACCGAGGCGGTCCGCCGGCGGCCTTACAGTGTGGTTCTGCTGGATGAAGTGGAAAAGGCTCATGCGGATGTCCATGAGATTTTTTTCCAGGTCTTTGACAAGGGCTGGATGGAAGACGGCGAAGGTCGCTACATTGATTTTCGTAATACGGTCATCATCCTGACGTCGAATGTGGGCACGGACAGAATTGTGGACCTGTGCAAGGATCCGGATCTGATGCCAGATGCAGAAGGTCTGACCGGGGCATTACGTGAACCTCTGCTCGGCGTCTTCCCGGCAGCTCTGCTTGGGCGCCTGGTTGTGGTGCCGTATGTGCCCTTGTCGGATGATATGCTGGGCCGGATTGTGCGTTTGCAGCTTGACCGGATAGGTGCGCGCCTGCGCCAGAATCATAATATTGATTTTGAGGTCACAGACGCTGCGGTTGCTCAAATCGTGAGTCGCTGTACGGAAGTTGAATCAGGCGGGCGTATGGTGGATGCGATTCTGACCAACACCGTGCTGCCCAATGTCAGTCAGGAAATTCTGAAAAGTACCATTGATGGACGCACCCTCGGTCGTCTGTTGCTGGACGCGCAAGACGGCGAATTCGTTTATCAGTATGACTAGATAAATACAACGGCTTCGCACTTTAAATAAAACCGTTTAATTAAAACCGGATCTACATTTGAATTATGCCCGCAATCATCGCGGGCATATTTCATTTGTCGTTGTTGTTTTCTCTGTCCTTGTACCCGGAATGGGCAGCGCGACGCAGCGTTTCAAGAATGTTATCTTCCTTGTGGCTGTCCAGCGCCGTATCCTTGCTCAGCGTCGTGGGGCTGTCATCGCTGAAAATCGTCTGCCGGTCCTTTTCCGCGCCGTCGCTGGGCAGGGTATCCAGCGGATCGCCATCAATGGATGGATGATGCAGACCTTCGGGTCGCAGCAATTCCACCGGATTATGATGATTGCGATTCGTGGCCGACTCCATCTCGAAAGGATGTCTGTCATCCGGGTTTGCGCCGCCTACGGGCAAAACGCCCGGACCAATAAGCAGATCCTTGAAAATGTCATCGGGATTCTCGGGAGGCGCAGCGGGACTCTCTTGCGGTGGAGCCGGTTCTGGCACGCCCTGGGCGTTACCGAATCCGTGATTGGCATCTTCGCCCTGCGCAGCTTCCGGATTGCTGCGTGAAGCCGCCATACTCCCTGGCATGGGCGCCACGGTGGTATTGGGAACGACAGCAGGTGGTGGCTCGCGATTGATCGGTGTGCCCAATGGATGCTCGGCCGGCTGCGATTCAGATAACGGTTGTGATTGCTCCGGCGCCTTGTAGGCCGGATGCCAGGTCGGCAGCTGCGACGGATCATCAGAGACGGGCTCGTTCACACCGGGTGTCAGGGCATCGACTGTCAGGCCGGCAACGCCTGCTGCGCCACCTGTGAATGCGACCGCATCATAAGGCGAGGCGCTCAATTCGCTATCTTCTGCTTTTGCTGATGAGTTGTTCTGTTTGGCAGGCGCGCTGGTCATCGCAGGCGCGCTGGCCAGTGCAGGTGAGGCGTCCACCGCAATCAGATAATCACCAATCAGAATCCGGTCGCCACCCTGCACAGGGCTTTCCTGGGACAGGCCCAGTGGCGTATCGTTTACGCTGACGCGGCCCATGCTGCTCATATTCAGAATGGTCGCTGAGGAACGCGACTCATCGATCCGGATGATCGCCTGAAGGCTGCTGAGTTCACCTGAGGTATCTGTCAGGTTCAGATCATTCTGTTCACCGCGACCAATTGTGCCGCCTGGGGCCTGCAACTGACAGGTAAACGATGTTGCGTTGTTCTGATGTTGTACGGTCAGTTTCATGATGGGTTCTGCTCCTTGACGGGTGCAAGCAGACTCGCCCCCGTCGTGTCGCGCACGCCTATTTTGTCAGTGGACGTATCGGAGTGATACTGCCGGCGGGTCGGGTCGAAGTTGACGCAGTGCCGGTAGCGCCGACTGGCTGATGCTGGGCCTTTACGCGCTCAAATACCGGTCCCCATGACGGATGTGATTTTTCGGCGGGAACCAGTGTAAAGTTGGGATTCAATGTCAGTATTTTTTCAAACGTGGTTGCGCAACTGCGCGTGGCCTCAATAAGGCATTCGCTGAATGCTTTATATTTGAGGGCAGTGGTATGCAGTCGTACAGAGCCGCTGCTCAGTGATGACGTGTCATTTACCTGGGTAATAACGGCCTGATACTGACCGGCCATAAAGCTTTCACGAACCGGCCGAATCTGCGCTTCTTCGGAAGAAGTCAGTTCGGTCGAGTCGGAATCTCCCCACAATGAACATCCTGATACTGCAAGGCTGGCGGCCAGGATGCCGGAGAGAAGAAACAGGCGGGAAACGGAATTTTTTTTGATTTGAGACATGTCTGTGTAATAGAAATAATTGATAATGCAGGCTCTCTGGAAAGCGGGATTACGAATGAAATAGTAATACGTTCAGATGACAATAACATGTTCGATATGTGGCATACAGCTTAGGAAAAGTAAATTGTGTAACAAACAGGTAACTTTAGAAAAATACTGTTTATTTTGACTACATGTGGAGCAATTTCAGTAAGAGTATAGGCTTTTGCACATGGTGTTTTC
>JAFAGQ010000275.1 GCA_023422555.1 Pseudomonadota bacterium | reverse complement strand
AGCCGGTGGCTTCGGTGCGAACCAGTGAGCCGCCCCATGGAATGCGCTTGCCGGTAAGAACGCCTTCGTAGCGCCCCGTAAGGCGTTTGTACTGACCAAAGAGGTAGCCGATTTCCCTGCCACCCACGCCGATATCACCAGCGGGAACGTCGATGGTTGGGCCGATGTGGCGATACAGTTCAGACATGAATGCCTGGCAGAAGCTCATGATTTCGTTATCAGACTTCCCTTTAGGATCGAAATCGCTGCCGCCTTTACCGCCGCCAATAGCCAGGCCGGTCAGGGAATTCTTGAAGGTTTGTTCAAAGCCGAGGAATTTGATAATGCTGGCCGAAACACTGGGATGGAAACGCAGGCCGCCTTTGTATGGGCCGATAGCAGAGTTGAACTCGATGCGATACCCTTTGTTGACATTGATTTTGCCCTTATCGTCGACCCATGTGACGCGGAACATGATCTGACGCTCAGGCTCAACGATACGTTCAATGATGTTCTGATCCAGATAGTGCTTTTCTTTTTCGAACAGGGGAGAGAGGGATTCCAGAACTTCCCGAACAGCCTGGTAAAACTCGGATTGCGATGGGCTGGATTTGGCCAGTCGGGCGAGTGTCGATTCGATGTAAGTCATAAGCGTGGTATGGGTTAAGCCGGTTAAGAGTTGCTGAATTCGCATGCCGGCCGCTTAAAGACCTAACCAGAAACGGGCAGGACAACATCGAGTTGCGAGGCGGTCAAGACGTGCGAGGGGTAAATATCATACCGCCATCTTCTGTGCAGTGCAGCGAAAAATGCACTATATAGGTGATTGCCCTGATCTTTTTTGGCGCAAAACTGGCAGGATGGACGCGAATTTGCCTGATGGCAGTGCGTATTTTGAGGCGCTGACACCAGAATGGTGCAGCGCCCGTAAGAGAGAAATAGATCCGGATCAGCCTGTGATTGCAGCGATACCTGCTTTGGCTGTTTCTGCATCCTGGCTTGCCTGAACGCCGGAAACGCCAACGGCGCCGATGGTCTGGCCGTCTACGACAACGGGTACGCCACCTTCCAGAAGACCCTGTACGGCAGGGGCAGACAGGAATGCAACGCGTCCATTGTTGATCATGTCCTCATAGCCTTTGGTGTCGCGGCGACCGAGTGCGGCACTGTGGGCTTTTGCGGGTGCAATATGCGCAGAAACAGGAGCGGCGCCATCCAGACGTTTGAGGCCGAGCAGATGACCGCCATCATCGACGACCGCGATGGTGACGGCCCAGTTGTTCTTGGCTGCATGTGCTGCCGCTGCGTCAATGATTTTTTGCACTTCTTCCTGGCCGAGTACGGGCTTGGTCTTCATATCGTCTCCGAAAATGGGTGAACAAACCATCCATTATAGAGACGATTGATGCAGGCTTTGTAACTTCTGACGATAAAGCGCAGTGCATGAAAGTTTCGAATCGCCGGCTTTCGAATTGCGCATCACTATGCTGCCTTGCTCAGCACCGGCTGACGATAACGTTCAAGCAACTGTGCGCGATTCGTGGCCGCCTTTTCCATACTGGCTTCCTTGACATGACCGTAACCACGAATGTCATCGGGCAGACGGGCAAGCGCAAGAGCGCTGTCGAAATTGCTCTCATTCAGACTGGTGTTGAATTCATCGAGCAGAGCAAAATACTCGTCGATCAGTGCACGCTCGGCGCGACGTTCCTCTGTGCGGCCGAAGGGATCCAGAGCCGTGCCGCGCAATCCTTTCATATGCGACAGTACCGCGAATGCCTTGAGCATCCAGGGGCCGTATTTCTTCTTGATGAGATGGCCTTTTTTGTCCTTTTTGCTGAGTGTCGGCGGCGCCAGATGGACGTGCAGCGAATAGTCCCGTCCTGGCTCACCTTCAAATTGCGCGCGCAGTTTGTCGAAATAGGCCGGATCTGTGTACAGTCGCGCCACCTCGTATTCGTCCTTGTAACTCATCAGTTTAGCCAGGTTGCGAGCCACGGCTTCTGTCAACGTGTGGCCCTTGATGCCCAGGGTTGCTTCGGTGGTACGAATCTG
The DNA here is from genome assembly GCA_023422555.1 of Pseudomonadota bacterium. Lineage (GTDB taxonomy): Bacteria > Pseudomonadota > Gammaproteobacteria > Burkholderiales > Burkholderiaceae_B > Advenella. The sequence continues at coordinate 7,091 of JAFAGQ010000275.1, read as the reverse complement.
CTCCACAGCCTGAGTGAAGCGTTTTGCGTAGCGTGCGTTCTGATAACGTGTCAGGTGTTCGCCAAGACGCGAGATGAGGGTATCGATACTCTCGGGCATGTTCAGCAGGTTTTCATGACGAACACCCCGGGCACCTTTATCCAGTGGGACAGACTGCAGGCCGTGATGTGCCAGATATCTGCCCCATTCAAAGGCGGCCAGATTCTTGTCCACAGCAACGCCATTCAGTTGTATGGCGCGCTCCAGACTTTCGTGGTGCAGCGGAATCCAGCCTTTTTGCCATGCATAGCCTAGCATGAGGGGATTGGCAAAAATGGCATCGCCCAGCAAGGCGACGGCATAGGCGTTGGCATCCAGAAAATCACATCTGTCTTTGCCGAGCAGGGATACCATATCCTGTTCGGTCACGGCTGACGGAAACTGCCATTTGGGATTCTGGAAAATTTCCGCAGTGGGCACTTTAGCACTATTGATGGCCGCCACGGTCACGCCCTTGCGCGTCTTGGAGGTGATCTCGCGTGACGCCGCAACAATAGCATCGCAGCCAATGATCAGATCGGCTTCACCCATGCCGATACGCGTGGAGTGCAGATCCGATGGCTGGTTGCCGATCTGTACATGACTGACCACAGCGCCGCCTTTCTGCGCCAGGCCGGTAATGTCCAGGACATTCACGCCTTTTTGCTCCAGGTGCGTTGCCATGCCCAGTAGTGCGCCAATCGTAACCACGCCGGTACCGCCCACGCCAGGAACCAGAATGTTATAGGAACGATCGATCTTCGGCATCGCAGGCAGCGGAATATCCGATTCGATTTTCTCGAAGGAGAGGGTGGCGGTCTGCGGCTTGCGCACTTTCGCGCCTTCGGCTGTCACAAAACTGGGACAAAAGCCGTTAAGGCACGAAAAATCCTTGTTGCAGGAAGACTGATTGATGCGGCGTTTGCTGCCCATCGGTGTATCGACGGGTTCAACTGACAGACAGTTCGACTTGACGCTGCAGTCGCCACAGCCTTCGCAGACCGCTTCGTTAATGAAGACGCGGCGGTTTGGATCGGGGTAGGCATTGCGTTTGCGGCGCCGGCGCTTTTCGGTAGCGCAGGTCTGATCGTAGATCAGAATCGTGGTGCCTTCGGTATCGCGCAGTTCAAGCTGCACATCATCCAGGCTGTCCCGATGCATGACATTCGTATTGCCTGCCAGGGCAACGCCTTTATATTTTTCCGGCTCGTCACTGACGATCACAATCCGGCTCACCCCTTCGGCAAAAAGCTGATCATTGATCTGCGGCACCGTCAATATTCCGTCCACCGGTTGACCCCCGGTCATGGCGACGGCATCGTTGAACAGGATTTTGTAGGTAATATTGACCTTGGCGGCAATCGACGCCCGGATCGCCAGAATGCCCGAATGGAAATAAGTGCCATCACCCAGGTTCGCAAAAATATGTTTGGTGCTGGTAAAGTCTTTCTGACCAATCCATGGCACACCTTCGCCGCCCATTTGCGTGAACGTGTCGGTATTGCGATCCATCCAGATGGTCATGTAATGACAGCCAATCCCGGCCACTGCCCGTGAGCCCTCGGGGACGCGTGTAGACGTATTATGCGGACAGCCCGAACAGAACCAGGGTTTGCGATCCTGCACCACTACCGGCCGTTTGGCATCCTGCTCCTTGGCGTGAATAATGGCAATACGCGCTTCAATACGTGCACGGACTTCGTCGGGTAAGGCGTGCTTTTCAAGACGTTTGGCAATGGCCTTGGCGATCAGCGCAGGTGACAGTTCGTAATTGGCCGGCAGCAGCCATTTGCCGCGCGGTACAGACCATTCACCGCCACCATCGTCCCGTGCATCGAATTTGCCATAGACATCGGGACGCACATCGTCTCGCCAGTTGTACAGTTCTTCTTTGAGCGCGTATTCCATGATCTGGCGTTTTTCTTCAACCACCAGAATCTCATCCAGCCCTTCGGCAAATTGTCGCGCACCCTGGGCCTCTAGAGGCCAGATACAGCCCACCTTGTACAGGCGGATACCTATCTCGGTGCATGTGTCTTCATCCAGACCCAGGTCGGTCAGCGCCTGACGCACATCCAGATAAGCCTTACCGGCAGTCATAATGCCAAAGCGGGCCTTGGGCGAATCAAAAATGATTTTGTCCAGTTTGTTGGCGCGGACATATGCCAGGGCAGCATAGAACTTGTAATTGTTCAGACGTGCTTCCTGATCCAGTGGCGGATCGGGCCAGCGAATTGACAGGCCGCCTTCAGGCATGTCGAAATCAGTCGGGGTGATGGTGCTCACACGGTCAGGGTCCAGTTCCACTGACGCGCTCGATTCAATCACATCAGTCACGCATTTCATGGCCACCCACAGACCTGAATAGCGGCTCATTGCCCAGCCGTGAACGCCAAAGTCCAGGTACTCCTGCACATTACAGGGATATAAGACGGGGATGCCTGCTGACTGCAGATTGTGTTCAGATTGATAGGCAACAGTCGATGACTTGGCGGCATGATCGTCGCCAGCCAGCAGCAGCACTCCGCCGAACTGACTGGTGCCGGCGGAATTGGCATGCTTGAAGACATCCATGGACCGGTCCAGGCCAGGGCCTTTTCCGTACCACATGCCGAATACGCCCTGTTTGGTGGCGCCGGGAAACAGATTGACCTGCTGCGAACCCCAGACGGCGGTTGCGCCGAGTTCTTCATTGACACCGGGCTGGAAGGAGATTTCGTGTTCGGCCAGATAGGTTTTGGCTTTCCACAGGCTCAGATCGAGATTGCCCAGCGGTGAACCACGGTAACCGGAAATGAAGCCGCCTGTATCAAGGCCGGCACGTCGATCGCGGTCTTTCTGCAGCATGGGCAGACGTACCAGTGCCTGTGTGCCGCTCATATAAACGCGGCCCTTTTCAAGACGGTATTTGTCGTCAATGGTGGTATTCTTCAGGGCGTCCTGGGCCAGCTTGGGTAAAGGCGCATTCATTCTGTTGTCTCCGATATATTACATAGGCACATAAGCGCATGACTCCCGGCTTTGCCTCATGAGCGTCTTGTGAACGGACTGTGCAAAGTCGTAGAATGCTCACCGCCGTTGCATAGCGATGCGATATCGTCCTGATGAATGGCAGCCATTCTGGTGGCGCAACTCATCACGCCTGCGGCCTGATTGCAACCCGATGGATGGTGGGTGCCGCAATATTGGAATCAGGCCCGGTTTTTAATTGACGTTAACGTAAAGTTAAGCCATTTCTCTGGCAAGAGAAACAGAAATTGCCAGAATTAGGGTATATCCTAGAACCATGTTAGTCGTGCGAACAACAAAGTGCAAGAATCAGGAGTAAAGCGTGAAGAGAGTGATGGCAAAGCTGGGTAGCATTCTGGCAGGCATGGCAGCCAGGCCGCTGTCTGTCGGTCTGCTGTTGACCATCGTGTTCTGGATGTTTCTGGGCAACTTCGTTGTCGCCGCATTTGCGGGGCTGCTGGTTTCGTTCTTTATTTCCGCTGCATTTTCAGTATGGAAACTGAATCGAAGAGAAAAAGAGGGCGCTTTGGGGGCTTCGATGGATTCATCGACGGATTCATCAGATTCTTCTACAGACTCCTGAGCGGACTCTTGAGCGGGACTCTTGAGCGGGACTCTTGAGCGGGACTCTTCGGGCCCATCATCAGATTCTTCTATTTAATCGGAGAAGAGATGGGGCCGGGACTCGTTTTCGCGGGCGGTTGGCAAAACCAGAGGTGTATCGCCAGCAAAAATCTGGTGATAGGGTCGATGAAAAATGGGGTAGTATGTGGCGGGGATCTGAACGAAAGTTCTAATTTCGTTATTTTTGTTCTAATGTAACAATAAAAATTACATTTTATATCAGATAATTCTTTGAATTTATTGTATTTTTTGGGGTGACTGATGGGGCTCGAACCCACGACAACCGGAATCACAATCCGGGACTCTACCAACTGAGCTACAGTCACCATCCGAGTAAGCGTGAGAGTATAGCAAGTATCATTTCTCTGCACAAGATAAAATCTTCGCAACGTGTTATTTTGTTGTCTTTGAGTGGCTTTTGAAGGTATGCGGGTGCTTTTGTGATCTCCTCCCTGTGGAAATTTCTGGTTCAGTACGAAACCCAACTGATTTTCGCAGCCAGTTTGCTTTTGAGCATCTCTGCAGCGATACACATTGCGATGACCAAGCGCGATGTCCGGGCAGCCATTGCCTGGGTCGGGGTGGTTCTCTTTTCGCCTTTTCTGGGACCCATTCTCTACTTCGTAGTCGGCATTAACCGGATTCGTCAGACCCGGATCAAATCGCATCGGGACAGACTATTGAAAGAGGGCGCCGATCATGACAGCGTCACCGTCAGAGATCTGGCGCATCATGCCGGACCACAATGCATCTCCCTGAAAAAGGCCAGCGACACAGTAACGCGTTTTCCGCTGTGTGGTGGCAACGAAATCATTCCATTAAATGGGGGCGATCAGGCATACCCGGCGATGCTGCAGGCCATTGACGCAGCAACCCAGTCCATTCTGCTGCAGACTTATATTTTCGATAACGACATTGTCGGGCATCGGTTTGCCGACAGTCTGATTGCCGCGTTCAAACGTGGAGTTCGCGTACGGGTTCTGATCGACTCCATTGGCGTGCGTTATTCGCATCCAACCATTGTGCACAGGCTCAGAGAGCAGGGTGTCACGGTAGAACTCTTTGAGACCAACGCTATGACCTGGCGCATGCCGTATGCAAATATGCGCTGCCACCGCAAAATTCTGATTGTGGATGGCGCCCAGGGATTTGCCGGTGGCATGAATATCCGGGAAGAATTTCTGACCGAAACAGCGCACGATCACACAGCGCGGGACATTCACTTTCGCATGCGCGGACCATTGGTCGCCCAGTTGCTGGTAGTGTTCTGCCATGACTGGCTGTTTTCTACGGGAGAACAGTTAAAGCTCGGAGACTGGCTGGCCCCGGAACCCGCTTTTATGCCGGCAGACATGGCGGCGCGCTGCGTCCCTTCGGGACCGGACAGGGAAATCGAGAGCACACATAAGCTGTTACTGGCGGCATGTGCGGTGGCGCAAAAACACATTCGTATTCAGTCACCGTATTTTCTGCCGGACCAGGTATTGATAGGCGCCCTCACAACGGCCGCTCGTCGCGGTGTGCAGGTCGATATCGTGATACCGGGGAAGAATAATCTGCGACTGATCCAGTACGCCATGATGGCGCAGATCGATCAGATGATCGAGACCGGATGCAGAGTCTGGAAAGGGTCGGGCAACTTTGATCACTCTAAACTGATGACGGTGGATGACAGCTGGTCACTGATCGGCTCGTCCAACTGGGATTCACGAAGCCTCAGACTGAATTTCGAAATTGATATCGAAGTGTATGACTGGCGTCTTGCAGGCTGGATCAGCGAAGCCATAGACAATGAAATCGCACACGCAGAACGCGTCACATTCGAATCCTTGCGCAAACAGGGCCTGCTGGCCATTCTGAGAAACAAACTGATCTGGTTGGCCACGCCGTATCTGTAATGCATCACGCAAGTTGACGGGGGCAATGTTGCGATAAATGCAATGACTTCGTCTGGTAATGGTAGCGCGCCCTGAAGCGAGATGCATTTGGGCTGGACACATGTTACCGCCTTGCATTTTTTGTCATTCCGATCGAATTTTGCGGTATAAATACTGTTTATTTATACAGTAAAATTCATTGGTTATGGACTACGCAATCAATAATCCCAATCCTCGTCGGCAGGTAACGCGTGAAGAACTGCAGGCATTGTTCTGCTGCCATCGGGTAATGAACGAGTACGATCTGACCAGCGAATTGAATGACACGGGGGTGCAGGCCCTGCGTAAATTCCTGATTCGTTACGTCAAAAAAGAGAGTGGTATCAATGCCTGGCCCCGCTGGGTGCATAAGGCTGAACTCAAAGCCCACCGTCATATCCTGATGCACTATGATGGCGTCATGTACGCCAGCGCCAACGAAACTCTGAGCGGTGAAGAGAAGGGGATGTATGTGAAATGGTTTTACTTTGACTGGTACGTACGCAGAATTGCTGGCTGAAAAATATTTGGCGTACTCGTTGGCGTCTTTTGGCGTACTCGATCTGTAGATTATTGGGTACAACCAATTTTTCGGGTGATATCAGGCTATCTGGGTAACCCCAAATGTACTTTAATCGCATCCTCTACAGCAAGTAAATCTGCTTTCGATAAAGAATCCAGCTTGCTTTTGAGTCGAGTTTTATCCGCCGCCATAATCTGATCGGCCATTACTTTGCTTTGCTGGCCGCCAACGGCCACGATTGCCTCTCCGGGGTATTGTCGTCCCGTGTTGCTGGTAACAGGCACCACGACAACTCTAGCTAAATGCCTGTTCGCTGCATTGTTACTCACGATAACTGCTGGTCGGGTTTTGCGAATCTCGCTACCAACGGCAGGATCGAATTCTACCCACCACACATCACCGCGTTGCATCAGCCATATCTCCTGAAAGGGCATTACACCATTCCATCGCTTCTGCTTCGCGCTCTTTGTCGGCAGCCATAGCTTGATACCCGTCATCAAGCGCGGTGTCAATTACGTGTGGTCGAATCAGATCTTCAATGAACTGACTCATGCGGCGTTTACCGACACGACGATACAGGCCGTCATAAACGGCCTCATCCAGGGTGATTGTCATTCGCTTGTGCATGTTCGCTCCCATGTCTAAAAAATATAATTAATACGTTATACGTATAGCGTATTATAACGCTAAAAACATGTTTTTCTGAGTGTGAGCCGTCGCGTGGGGGGCTTAGTGGGTAGTTTTTGGGTAAATTTGTCGCCAAAAACCTGATTCTACAGGAACAAAATGTTTAACGTTTACTGATTTTTTATTTATAAGTTTTTGATTTTTTTATAATTATTTATTGTTTCTTATTCAACTGATCATAATGTTAGTGGTGCCTCCGGCGGGAATCGAACCCACAACCACCCGCTTAGAAGGCGGGTGCTCTATCCAGTTGAGCTACGGAGACAACCTAGCCCGTGATTCTAACCCGAACGCACGCGGCCTGTCACTCAATT
>JAFAGQ010000194.1 GCA_023422555.1 Pseudomonadota bacterium | reverse complement strand
CGCCGTCAGCTGGCTTACCCAATCCAGAAACTGGTCAAAGCTCATTATGTCTGCATGAATATCGAATGCTCACAAGCGGCACTGGATGAGCTTGAGCATGCATTCCGTTACAACGACGCCGTGCTGCGTCACCTGGTAATCAAAGCCCGCAAGGCTCATACCGGCGCATCAGTCATGATGAAATCTGTAGAACGTGAAGAGGCCCGCAAGGCCACCACCGAGCAGTCATCAGAACAGGAAAACGCAGGTTAATGGCGCGTTGCGCCAGGCATCAATATGAACCAGCTCAGCCTGCAGGCCCGCATACTTGAAATGGGTGCCCTCAGGCATACACCGGCAGGACTGCCGGTACTGGATCTGATCCTGTCGCATGAGTCTGAAGTGATGGAAGCCGGTATGCCGCGACGCGTCGAATTGACGATCACCGCCAAGGCAATCGGCGAATGGGGACAGAAACTGGCCTCATTGCCAATGGGAACCGAAATACGCGTACGTGGCTTTCTGGCTCCCACAAGGAAAAATTCCAGCCGGCTGATATTGCATATCCAGCAGGCCGAGTTTCCCGGCAATCTGCATCACAAAGACAATCGGCCATCTTCCGGCATCCTGGCATAAACGTAACGGGCAATACGCTCAATATTGAAATTCAGAGGGCCCAAGCCCTCGCAAACATAAAAGGCAATATCATGGCTTTCATGAAAAAAGGCAAGGATAAACGCAGTAAGTTTCCTCAGCAAAATCCATTGTTCAAACGCCGCAAATTCTGCCGCTTCACGGCAGCCGGCGTTGAAGAAATCGACTATAAAGATGTCGACACACTGCGTGATTTCGTTACCGAAACAGGCAAAATCATTCCTGCACGTCTGACAGGAACCAAGGCTCACTATCAGCGTCAGCTGGACACCGCCATCAAACGTGCGCGTTTTCTGGCTCTGTTGCCTTACACAGATAACCACAACTAATCAGGAACACCATCATGCAAGTTATTCTTCTCGAGAAAATTGTCAATGTCGGCGACCTGGGTGAAGTGGTTCGTGTCAAGGACGGCTACGCCCGCAATTTTCTGATTCCTCAGAAAAAAGCCCGTCGTGCAACACAAGTTGCTATCCAGGAATTTGAAGCCCGTCGTGCCGAGCTGGAAAAAGCCCAGGCTGAAAAACTGGCTGCTGCTCAGGCGCTGGGTGAAAAACTCAATGGCTACAAACTGCAAGTCAGCCAGAAAGCCGGTGTTGATGGCCGTCTGTTCGGTTCCGTTACCAATATGGACATCGCTGCAGGTCTGAAAGCTGCCGGATTCGAAGGCATCGAAAAAAGCCAGGTTCGCCTGACAGACGGTGCCCTGAAAGCCGTTGGCGAATATCCTGTGCAGGTTTACCTGCATGCTGACGTGGTGTCTGACATCACTGTCAACGTTGTAGGCGAAATGGTGTAATCCATCTCGTTCAAGTCCAATGCAGGATTGCAAAGAGCCGGTTATCCGGCTCTTTGTATTTTTGCGGCGGTCTGACGCAGTTGTCTCTAACTGCGTATAATGACATTTTTGCCTGAGCCTCGCGGCCCCTCAAGTTAATCGGAGACACGCGACGGCCGGATTTTCTGGTTTTCAATTTGCGGGTCCCTCCTGTCATGAATGCTCCCGATCCTCAACTGGATTCCCTGCGGCTGCCTCCCCATTCGGTCGAGGCTGAACAGTCCGTGCTTGGCGGACTGCTGATTGACAATGCGCAACTGGAAAATATCAGCGGACTGCTGGGCGAAGATGATTTCTATCGTCACGACCATCGTCTGCTGTTCCGTCACATTTGCAAGCTGATCAATCTTGATCGTCCTGCCGATGTCATCACTGTTCATGAATCGCTGGTGCTCGAGAGCAAGTCCGATGAAATCGGCGGGCTGGCCTATCTGGATGCGCTCACGCGCAATACGCCATCAGCGGCCAATATTATCCGCTATGCAGAGATCGTGCGCGAACGCGCCATCCTGCGCAAACTGGTGACCTTTGCCGACGAGATTGCTTCCGAAGCACTCAATCCCAAAGGCAAAGAGGCGCGCCAGTTGCTGGACGAAGCCGAATCCCGCATTCTGCAGGTTTCCGAGGGGTCATCTTCGGGCAGCGAGTTCAAGGAAGTGGGCGATCTGCTGGTTGATGTGCTCAAGCGAATCGAAGAGCTGGGCGAAGGCAATCACGGTGATGTGTCGGGTATTCCCACCGGGTTTGTAGATCTGGATCGTAAGACTACCGGTCTGCATCCCGGGCAACTGGTAATTGTGGCCGGTCGTCCGGCCATGGGTAAAACCTCGTTCTCCATGAATATTGCAGAACACGTGGCAATTGATGAAGGCCTGCCCGTTGCCGTGTTTTCCATGGAGATGGAAGCCACACAGCTGGCTGCGCGTATGATTGGTTCTATCGGCAAGCTGGACCAGCAGCGCATGCGTACCGGCAGGCTGCTGGACGAAGACTGGCCCAAGCTCACACACGCCATGCAACTGCTGCAGGAAGCGCAAATCTATATTGACGAAAGCCCGGCGCTCAGCCCGCTGGTGTTGCGCTCACGCGCGCGCAGACTGAAACGCAAGTGCGGCAAGCTGGGGCTGATTGTTGTGGATTACCTGCAATTGATGTCAGGCAATGCGCTTTCCAAAAATGATAACCGTACGGCCGAAATCTCCGAGATCAGCCGCTCACTGAAAACGCTGGCCAAGGAAATGGAATGCCCGGTCATCGCGCTGTCGCAGCTGAACCGGGGTCTGGAGCAACGGACCAACAAACGTCCTATCATGAGTGACCTGCGGGAATCGGGCGCGATCGAGCAGGACGCCGACCTGATTCTGTTTATCTACCGGGATGAGGTCTATCATCCGGACACCCAGGATAAGGGATCGGCAGAAGTGATTATCGGCAAGCAGCGTGCGGGTCCTATTGGCACCGTGCGACTGACTTTCGCCGGCGAATACACCAAGTTCATGAACTACGCCGGCCCGGGCGACAGCTTTATCGCCGAATAGGTTATTCAGCGGGGCACGGCAAGACGCAGAAGGGAGAGAGACGGGCCGGGTGTGCGAGGATCCATCGGATTCCGAATCGGTCGCTTGCCCGAAGATGCCGGTGGAAGCAGCAGGGTGGGGCGAGGCGGCGGCCTCGCCGATCAAACCCGCTTTTTATCAGAAGGGTTTTCCATCAGCACGGGCTTTCCATCAGACGGGCTTTTTCAGCAGCGTCTCGTCGTCCTCATCCATGGGGATATCATCCTTGCGTCGCGCAAGTTTTGCGGCAATCACGGCACATACCATCAACTGAATCTGATGGAAAATCATCAGTGGCAGCACAATGGCGCCTACCGCCTGGCCGGCAAATAATACCTGCGCCATGGGCAGGCCGCTCGCCAGACTCTTTTTCGATCCGCAGAATACCAGTGTGATGCGGTCTTCCAGCGAGAAGCCAAGCAGACGCCCGATCAGCGAGGTCAGGAAAAGCACAATAGCAAGCAGGACAATACTGACTGCGACCACGCCTACAAGTGCGCCTATCGGTGTTTTATGCCACAGACCTTCGTTGACGGCTTCAGAAAACGCGACATACACCACCAGCAGAATGGAACCCTGATCCACAAATTTCATGAGCGAAGGATGACGGCCAATGAATCCCGATGTCCAGGGACGGCTGAAATGACCCAGCGCAAACGGGACCAGCAGTTGCAGGGTAATTGATCCGATAGCCTCCAGTGCCTGTTGCGAGTCGCCGGCAGCGTTGCTGTCTGAGATCAACAGATTGACCAGCATGGGCGTAATGAATATCCCCAGAATGCTGGACGACGATGCGCTGCAAACGGCGGCAGGAATATTGCCGCGGGCAATGGAAGTGAAGGCAATGGCCGACTGCACGGTGGCAGGCAGCACGCACAGATACAGTACACCCTTGTACAGATCCGGCGTCAGCATGGGCTCAAGAACAGGCCGCAAGGCGAGACCGAGGATCGGAAACAAGACAAAAGTACAGAAGAAGATGACCAGATGCAGCCGCCAGTGCGTGGCACCGGCAATAATGGCCTGCCGCGACAGGCGTGAGCCATGCAGGAAAAAGAGCAGTGCAATGGCCAGATTGGTCACTGTTTCCATGGCCGACATGCCCTGACCATGTGCAGGTAAAAGCGAGGCAATGACAACGGCGATGATCAGGAACAGCGTGAAACGGTCTATTTTCAGGAAACGAAGCAGGGACTGGGACATTACGCGGCTTTTCAGTTAATGGTTGACTCTGCGGTCAGGATTAAAGAGGTGTCATCATTGTACCCAATATGCCGGGAGAATACGGCGAGCGTGCAACGAAAATGCCGTCTGCATCTGCAGACGGCATCATTGCTTTCAGGCTATTTACAACGCGTCGCCTGCGTAATCGGCCAGACGTGAACGTTCGCCTTTTTGCAGGGTAATATGCCCCGAGTGTGGCCAGCCCTTAAATCGGTCGACAACATACGTCAGCCCTGAGCTGCCTTCTGTCAGATAGGGTGTATCGATCTGCGCGATATTTCCCAGACACACAATCTTGGTGCCTGGGCCGGCGCGCGTGATCAGCGTCTTCATCTGTTTGGGCGTCAGGTTCTGCGCTTCGTCAATAATCAGGTACTTGTTCAGGAAGGTGCGCCCGCGCATAAAGTTCAGGGATTTGATCTTGATGTGCGATTTGACCACTTCCTTGCTGGCGCTTCGGTCCCATTCACCCGATGAGCCGTCATTCTTGCTGCCGGTATTCAGGAACTCCAGATTGTCTTCCAGTGCGCCCATCCAGGGTTGCATTTTCTCTTCCTCGGTACCTGGAAGAAAGCCGATGTCTTCACCGACAGGGACCGTCACACGCGTCATGATGATCTCGGTATAGCGCTTTGTTTCCAGTACCTGAGTCAGACCGCAAGCCAGAGCCAGCAGGGTTTTACCCGTCCCGGCCTGACCCAGCAATGAGACAAAATCAATATCCGGATTCATCAGCAGATTCAGGGCAAAATTCTGTTCGCGGTTGCGTGCCGTGACGCCCCAGACATTGTTTTTCTTGTGCGTGTAGTCACGCAGCGTGGCCAGGACAGCCGTCTTCCCATTCACTTCGCGCACCTGCGCATACAGGGGAGAATCGCCTTCCAGATACACAAACTGGTTGACTACAAAATCGGCACACAGGGGGCCTTTGATTTTGTAGAAAGTGGTGCCACCCTGAATCCATGATTCGACATCTTTGCCGTGCTTTGCCCAGAAGTTGGACGGAAGCAGCATGGCGCCGTCATACAGCAGGTCGGAATCTTCCAGCGAATGGTCGTTGAGGTAGTCTTCTGCCTCCAGTCCCAGTGCGCGCGCCTTCAGGCGCATATTGATGTCTTTTGATACCAGGATGATCTGGCGCTGGGGCTGTTCGCGCTGCAGTGTCTGAACCACGCCCAGAATCATATTGTCGGCCTTGCCATTAGGCAGGTCGATGGGCAGCCGCCCCTCCATATTCTGTGTCTGGAACAACAGGCGACCGGTGGCATCCTTATTACCCAGCGAATCCAGCGGCATGCCCTTGAGGATGTCTTCGGTTTCCGCCACCAGAGCGTCCAGTGAACGGCTTACCTGTCGGGCATTGCGTGCCACTTCGGTCATGCCTTTTTTGTGATGATCCAGCTCTTCCAGCGTCATCATCGGCAGGAAGATATCGTGTTCCTCGAAACGGAAAATGGAAGTGGGATCGTGCAGCAGTACGTTGGTATCAAGCACGAAAAGTTTGGACAGACCGTTGCTGCCTGCGGTATTGGCGGCTTTTACCGGTGCGCCGCGGGTACTGCCCGATTTGCCCGATCCGCCGGCTTTCGCGTCGACGCTGTCGGCCTTGCGGGCAGACGGCTGCCGTGTCCTGCCTGATTCAGACTTGCGCAAAGATTCTGTTGCAGCAGCCTGCTCCTGGGACTGATTTTTCGCCTGTTGCTGTGCGGCGCCGGGTGCGGCAGCCTCGGCCTGTGGGCCATTTCTATCCTGTGTTGCATAATCCGTCGCATTGGCTGCGTCGGCGCTTTTCACTGTAACTGCATTGTCCTGCTTCTGACGCTTGCGACCTGACGGCGACGCCGTCGCGG
>JAFAGQ010000193.1 GCA_023422555.1 Pseudomonadota bacterium | reverse complement strand
CATTGATCAACGGCCCGCAATCGGGGTTGTTTTCCGGTGACCCGGCGCTCGTTTCAACAAATGCTGACGCCAGTGCCTGCATGAAACGGTCGTAAATGCCACGCTGAACCAGCAATCGACTGCCCGCCGTGCAGGTCTGCCCTGCATTCTGCAAAATACTTTTCACGATCGCCGGAATGGCAAGTTCCATATTGACGTCGTCGAACACCATATGGGCCGATTTGCCACCCAGTTCCAGTACACATTTCACCGCGTGCTGCGCTGCAGCCTGCTGTACCAGCACGCCCACTTCATTGGACCCCGTAAAGGTGACGAAATTGATATCCGGATGCGCGGCCAATGCTGCGCCTGCCTCTTCACCCAGGCCGGTGACGACATTCAGTGCACCAGGTGGAAAACCAATCTCCTGCGCCAGTTCTGCCACGCGCAGGACGGACAGGCAGGCGTCCTCTGCCGGTTTGACCACACATGCATTGCCCATGGCCAGTGCTGGCGCCACACTGCGCCCAAACATCTGCGCCGGGTAGTTCCAGGGAATAATATGCGCCGTAACACCCAGCGGCTCGCGCTGTACCATGACGGTATAGTCATTCAGGTACGGAATGATTTCTCCATGTACCTTATCGGCACCACCTGCGTAAAACTCAAAATACCTGGCCATCACACGAATGTCATTTTCTGCGGTATTCATGGGTTTGCCGGTGTCTTTGGATTCCAGTTGTGCCAGCTCCTGGAAATTGTCCGTAATGGCCTGGCTCAGTTTCATCAACAAGCGCCCGCGTTCTGCAGCATTGACCTTCTGCCACTCACCTTCCAGGCAGGCACGCGCTGCCTTCACAGCTTCATCGATATCCGCTTTATCGCCCCGAGGAATAGTCGTGAATACCTGCGCGTCCACAGGTGAAATCACGTCCAGCGTCTGGCCTGAGGCAGCATCACACAGGGTTCCATTGATAATCATGCGGGGCATCTAAAGTCTCCAAAAGACATAGGGTTAATGAGCCGACAATTAAACACGCTTGTCATAGCCTGTGCTGTACGGATAAACCCTGAGGCCAGATATCACTGAAGCCAGATGCGTTTCTTTGACATGCATCCGGCCGTGCCGCGACATTACAAATGTCATGGGAAACCCCTATTTCATATGTGTTGTGCCCATTACGCAATGCGTATACTATTTACGCAACAGGTCATTAGCGCCTGAAAACAATATCTCGGAGACATTCAATGGCGATTCGCACCACTCTAAAATGCTGTACGCTGGCCGTTCTGGCTAGTACCTTCATGATGACAACCGCTGCGGCACAAACCTTTCCGGACAAAGCCATCCGATGGATTGTTCCTTATCCTGCAGGCGGCGGCTCTGATGTTCTGGCGCGAACCATCGCACAGAGCCTGTCCGAGGACATCAAACAACCGGTAGTGGTCGACAACAAGCCGGGCGGTAACACCGCAATTGCTGCCAGCGATACTGCGCGCTCGCCTGCCGATGGTTATACCGTACTGTCTGCCGACAATGGCACCATGGTATTCAATTCCGCACTATACAAGAAGCTGTCATATGACCCGGTCAAGGATCTTGCGCCAGTGACTCTGCTCGGACGTTTCCCCATGATTCTGGTGGTCAATCCAAACAACCCCAGCAAAACGCTCAAGGAATTTGTTGATCAGGTCAAAAAAGAAGACGGCAAAGTCAACTATGGCTCGGCCGGCGCGGGCAGTCCTCATCATCTGGCCATGGAGCTGTTCAAGCGTGAGGCCGATCTGAAAATGACTCACGTTCCCTATCGCGGCGCAGCACCCTCTCTGACGGATCTGGCCGGCGGCCAGGTGCAGGCGATGATGGTTGATCTGGCCGCAGGTGCAGGTTTTCTGAAGGGACATAAAATTCGTCCGCTGGCCGTTGCCAGCGCCAAGCGTTTGCCACAACTGCCCGATGTACCAACTTTTGCAGAAGCCGGTTATCCCAATGTTGAAGCGGCTGCACTGGTTGGCATGGTCGCTCCTGCCAAAACGCCTGCCGATACTATCGCCAGTCTGAACAAACACGTGGTCGCCGCATTGAACCAGCCAGCGACCAACAAAAAGCTGGTTGACTTTGGCATTGAGCCGGTGGGAGATTCCCCAGAGGAATACGCCAAACTGCTGGAAGAGGAACGGACCCGCTGGCACAAACTCATCAAAGATCTGAACATTACACTGGATTAAGCAGGCATATCATGACAAGCCAGGCCACTTCACAGGTATCACAAACGCAATGCCCATTTTCGGGCAAGGCTGCACAGCACGATCGCCAGACGGCCGGTTGCCCCGTCAGTGCGCGCGCAGCCGCATTTGATCCGTTCGAGGATGCTTATCAACAGGATCCGCCGGAGTATGTGAAGTGGTCACGAGAAGAAGAGCCCGTATTTTTCAGTCCGAAACTCGGCTACTGGGTCGTCACACGGTACGACGATATCAAACAGATTTTTCGGGACAATATTACATTCAGCCCCTCCATCGCGCTGGAAAAAATCACACCAACCGGGCCTGAAGCCAACGCTGTTCTGGAATCCTACAATTACGGCATGAGTCGCACACTCGTCAATGAAGACGAGCCGGCACATATGCCTCGTCGGCGTCTGCTCATGGAGCCGTTCACCGTTGATGCACTGGCGCACCACGAACCCATGGTCAGAAAGCTGGTACGTGAATATGTAGACCGGTTCATTGATGACGGCAAGGCAGATCTGGTGGATCAGATGCTCTGGGAGGTGCCGCTTACCGTTGCATTGCATTTTCTGGGCGTGCCGGAAGAAGATATGGACACGCTGCGCGAGTACTCCATTGCGCATACCGTCAATACCTGGGGTCGGCCAAAGCCCGAAGAACAGGTTGCGGTGGCCCATGCGGTCGGCAATTTCTGGCAGCTGGCCGGCAAGATTCTTGAGAAAATGCGCAGGGATCCCGATCAGCCAGGCTGGATGCAATACGGCATACGGATGCAGAAAGACCATCCCGATGTGGTGACGGACTCCTATCTGCACTCCATGATGATGGCCGGCATTGTTGCCGCCCATGAGACGACCGCCAATGCATCTGCCAATGCCCTGAAACTGCTGCTTACGCACCGCCATGTTTGGGAAGAGATCTGCCAGGATCCCAATCTGATTCCCAACGCAGTAGAAGAATGCCTGCGCCACAATGGCTCGGTTGCGGCATGGCGCCGACTGGTTACCCGCGATGTACAAATCGGTGGCATCCCCATCAAAGCAGGCGCCAAACTGCTCATTGTCAGTTCTTCCGCCAATCATGACGAACGTCATTTTCCCGATGCCGATCTGGTTGATATCCGTCGGGAGAATGCCAGCGACCAGCTCACTTTCGGATATGGTTCTCATCAATGCATGGGAAAAAATCTGGCACGCATGGAAATGCAGATCTTTCTGGAAGAACTCACACGTCGTTTACCGCATTTGCAATTATCCGAGCAGTCCTTCACTTACGTACCGAACACCTCGTTTCGTGGGCCTGAACACTTATGGGTGGAGTGGGACCCGGCACTGAATCCGGAGAGACAGAATCCGCGCGTGCTCTCAGATCACCATCCTGTCAGACTGGGCGAACCGTCCACGCACGCCCTCTCCCGGCAACTGGTGGTTGAAAAAACCGAGATGCTGACTGATGAGATCATGCGCATCCGTCTTGCTGCACCCGATGGACAGACACTGCCGCGCTGGACGGCAGGATCGCATATTGATGTCATTTGTGATGACCTTGGTTTGTCGCGTCAATATTCGCTTTGCAGCGATCCCAAGGATCCCCGGATTCTTGAAATTGCCGTGCTGCGCGAAACGGCCGGCCGCGGCGGCTCCGCCTGGGTGCACGAACACATTCGACCCGGGAAAACCGTCAGCATCCGCGGGCCACGCAACCATTTTCATTTTGACGAACAGGCCACAAAGGTCATCTTTATTGCAGGTGGCATTGGCATTACACCAGTCAGCGCCATGGCAAGAACGGCCAAAGAAAAAGGAATCGATTACCAGCTTCACTACTGTGGGCGCAGTCGAAAAAATATGGCAATGCTGGACGAACTGATTGAGCTGCACGGCGACAGACTGCATGTACACGCAGCCGATGAAAGTGGCCGCGCGGATCTGGCCGCAATTCTGCGGGAACCGGATCACCAGACACAGATTTATTCCTGTGGCCCGCTGCGCATGACGGATGCGCTTGCCGAACTGTGTCAGCACTGGCCCGAAGATGCGCTACGCATCGAACATTTCCAGTCCACATTGGGCAAACTGAATCCTGAAAATGAACACGCCTTCGATGCAGAGCTGAAAGAGACTGGTATTACTGTGAAGGTAGGGGCCGATCAAACCCTGCTCGAAGCCTTGCGCGCAGCAAATATCGATGTTCAGAGTGATTGCGAAGAAGGACTATGTGGCTCCTGTGAAGTGGCCGTTCTTGATGGCGAACTTGATCACAGAGACGTCGTACTTACCCGATCAGAAAGAGCATCCGGCAAAAAAATGATGAGCTGCTGTTCGCGCGCGAAAGGCAAACGTGTTGTGCTGGATCTATGAAGCCTGAGCGAAATCGCGAACGTCGTCAAAGTGTACAGTCAGCTGATACGGTTGTTGCAGTTCTGAAGGGACTTGCCCGCCTCGGCGGCAGAGCTACCCTCACCGCACTGGCATCATCCATTGATGAGAATCCTGCCAAGCTGCATCGATATCTGGTCAGCCTGATCGACGGTGGACTGGTCATTCAGGATCCCGTCTCGCAACACTATATACTGGGTCTGGACACCATGCTTATTGGCCTGGCGGCCATGCATCAGGCAGACCCGATTCGCATTGCTGAACCGGGGCTGATCATCCTGTGTGAGCAGTTGCAAATTACCAGTTTCATTGCAGTGATGGGAAACAAAGGTCCGACCATTGTTCGCATGGAAGAGCCCATGTTGCCCGTGACGGTCAATGTGAGGGTCGGATCGGTTCTGCCGCTACTTACCTCTGCAACAGGCCGTGTATTTCTGGGTATGCATGATGAACCCCTGGTACGCAGAATGGCCAACGATGAATTCAATCGTTATGTTCATAGACGTCGCATACTGGAGCCGCAAGGTGCCGACGATTCGCAGGACATGAGCTTCAATCCTCAGCAGGTGGACATTCCGGAATTGGGCGAATCTTTGGACACCCTGATAGGAAAAGTGCAGCAGGATATCAGTCGGTATCACTGCACCGCGGTTATCGATACTAACCTGAAAGGGATCAGCGCGGTTGCTGCTCCCATCTTCAATTTCGCCGGCCAGGTTGCTGCCGTTGTTACCGTACTGGGGGCCAGTGGCAGTTTTGACGCAACGCTCACCGGCCCGACCGCCAACACTGTTCGCGACCAGGCACAGCGAATCAGCCGGCAGCTGGGCTTTGTCGATGGCCCGCCAAATACAATGGCGGGCAACCGGCAATAATCAGGCCACTTCCTGCAGCGAATCCAGCGGTTCGAGCACGTCCATTTTCTCACGCGTAGCGATATATTCAGGACGAGGCGCCAGACCATACTTGGGCTCGTTCAGGGTATTTTCGACGCTGTTGTATACCATGAAAACATTGGCACGTGGCCAGGGCGAAATATTCCCGTTTGAACCATGCATGGTATTGCAATCGAAAAACACGACAGAACCGGCTTTGCCTGTGATCGCCTTAATGCCGCCCTGCTCTGCCAGCAGTTCCAGACTCAGGGGATCGGGCACGCCATATTCCTGTGCCTTCAATGATTTTTTATAGTTTTCGTCTGGTGTAATACCACGGCAGGAAATAAACTGACGCTGTGAGCCTGGCACAACCATTAGCGGACCATTGCATTCGTTATTATCGGTCAGCAGCACAGAACAACTGAGCGCGCGCATTTGCGGCATGCCATCTTCGGTGTGCCAGGTTTCAAAATCAGAATGCCAGTAGAACTCTTTACCCTTGAAACCGGGTTTCAGGTTCGCACGGGACTGATGCAAATAGACTTCTGATCCCAGAATCTGGCGTGCGACATGAATCAGAC
>JAFAGQ010000106.1 GCA_023422555.1 Pseudomonadota bacterium | reverse complement strand
CGTGGCTGAGCAATATGGATCACCAGTTGCTGCTGTGGCCAGGTTTTACTGGTCAGTGGCCTAATTTGGGCCCTGCAGGCATTGTTGAGCATTTTGAAACGGTCGGCCCATTCTGGCTGCCTACCATTAACACGCTGCTGTTGCTGACTTCCGGTCTGACGCTGACGCTGTCACACCACGCATTGCGTGCCGATCACCGCAAGAGCACCATTTTCTGGCTCTTTGTCACAATTGTACTGGGCTTCACATTTGTGTTCTTCCAGGCCGAAGAGTACATCCATGCCTATACCGAACTGAATCTGCGTTTTGATTCCGGTATCTATGGGTCACTCTTCTTTATGCTTACCGGCTTTCACGGCTTCCACGTGATTCTGGGCGCCACAATGCTGACCATCATTCTGATTCGTCTTATTCGCGGTCACTTCAGAGCGGATCACCACTTCGGTTTTGAGGGTGCTGCCTGGTACTGGCACTTTGTGGATGTGGTCTGGCTGGGATTGTACTTGTTCGTTTACTGGTTCTGATTTTCAGTACAGGAAATACCAGGGCAAAGGGTCGGAAAGCCGGCCCTTTGCTGTTTCAGCATTAACGGGATGCGTGAAAACAGCAGATTTGCCACTGGCGCAGTGATTCTGGCCGTTCTCATGCCAGAGAGGTAGACAATTTGTCTCAGTTTGACGACGCAGCAATGGGGTGCAGATCCGTTAAACTAAACGATTCGGATCCTGCTTTGCATGGCGTTTTTAACGCGCAACCTGATGGATCCCGGTGCTTTCAATCCATCCCATATGATGGGCAAACAGCACGAACAGAAACAGCGCAATGGACAATCCGATACGTACCGTGAGTGCGTTGACGGTCCGGTTGGTTGAGCCTTTGTCCCGCATGAGGTAGAAGAACGCGGACGCCAGGCTCCCGATGATCACGACAAAGACGAGCCCGATGATAATGCGCATAGTTAACTCCTGACTGGAATAGAATATTGTAGTAATGAAACGAAAATTAATAAACTGGAAAACGGTAACGATGCTGGTTTTGCTGGCATTGCTGACCGTGATTTTCGTTTCTCTGGGTCGCTGGCAACTTGATCGTGCGCAGGAGCGCCGAACTACCGCTGAACGTATCGAAAGCGGAAAGGCCTTGCCGCCGCTGACGATCGATCTTAACCTGCCTGCCTCTGATATCGTGGCATGGCGACCTGCAACGCTGTCAGGGCACTGGCTCGGCGCATTCAGTGTGCTGGTGAACCGGAATCAGGATGGCCGCCCGGGATACTGGCTTGCCACGCCGATGCTGCTCGATGAGCAGCGCCGGGATGCAGTATTGGTACTTCGGGGATGGTTCCCGCAGGCCATGGACCAATCTGCCATCCCAGATTTTCCCGCTCCCGAAGGACGGCAAACCGTGAACGGCGAAATTGCCTTGCGCGTGCCGCGGCTTTTTGAATTATGGTCCTTTGGCGGCAAGCCTGTTGCACAGTTGCCATCGCAGATTCCGCAAAGCAGTGGTCCGCTGCCACAGGTGCAGAATCTGGATGTGAACGAGTTTGCCAAGGCCAGCGGCTTGCACATGCTGCCATTGGTATTACTGCAGACCGGCGCTTCCGCGGAAGGCCTGGTACGTGACTGGCCGCATCCCTCCGTGGATTCGGATACGAATATCGGCTATGCGATGCAATGGTTCGGCTTTGCCACAATTGCTGCGCTGGCTCTGTTGATCAGCCTGATCAGGCTTGGCCTGAAAAGTAGAAAGGAAACATCGTCGTCATGAATACAACCCGTCCATCGTCGCCCGACACCTTGTCGCGCCCCGGTGCCAAACGTTCCAACATGCCGCTGTACCTGATTATTCTCAGCTGCATTGTGCCGATTCTGGCCGCAGCATTGCTGTACTACGTGCCCACGCTAAGACCTGATGGTGCAACCAACTATGGTAATTTTGTACAACCTCAGCGTCCCATGCCAGATTCGAATGTGCTGCCGCTGACGACGCTCGATGGCAAGCCTTTTGATTTGACGTCTCTGCGAGGCAGGTGGCTGCTGATTACGTCCGATGGCGGCGCGTGCCCGGATTCCTGCGCGCGCAAACTGCACTTTACGCGCAATGGTCATGCCAGCCAGGGCAAGAATGTCAACCGCATCCAGCGCGTCTGGTTTGTGACCGACGATCAGCCAATTCCAGAGAAAGTCCTGGATGCCTATAAAGGCACCATCATGCTGCGTGCCGATCCCAAGGCGCTGAGCCAGTTCCTGCTGGATGAATCCGACAGAAACGGAGAAACGGCCGAACTTGAGAAAAAAATGGATGCCTATTTGTGGATTGTGGATCCTAACGGCAATCTCATCATGCACTATCCGGGTAACGAATCTGATCCGGTACGTTTTCGCGATGATATTGCCAAGCTGCTGCATGCGTCGTCAATCGGCTGATGTGAAATGAATACGGCAACCGAGAAAATACGCGCACGCTATCGCCGGCTGGTGTTTCTGACCTGGTTCTTTACCCTGGACCTGATCATGTTCGGGGCCTTTGTGCGTCTGACCGACTCCGGACTTGGCTGTCCGGACTGGCCCGGCTGTTACGGCAAGGCCAGCCCACTGGGCGCGCGCGAGCATATTGCAAACGCAATGGAACAGCAGCCCTTCGGTCCGGTTTCGACTTCCAAGGCCTGGATTGAAATGATCCACCGCTACTGGGGCAGTCTGCTGGGGCTCATGATTATTGCAATCGTGTTTATGGCCTGGCGCTATCGTCGCGAACTCGGAAGATCACCCAAACTGGCTACCATGACGCTGATTGCGGTCTGTCTGCAGGGCGCCTTTGGTGCCTGGACGGTGACCCACAAGCTGATGCCACTGGTTGTTACCACCCACCTGGTACTGGGAATGTTGCTGCTGGCCATGATGACGTGGCTGGCCGCCCGCGAAAAACCGCATGTGGGCATTGCTGCCCGTGCGCGTCGGTGGCAATCGTGGATGGCGGCAGGCTTTGTCATCCTGATCATTCAGCTTTTCCTGGGAGGCTGGGTCAGCACCAATTATGCTGCGCTGGCCTGCATGGATTTTCCGACCTGTCACGGTGCCTGGGTCCCCGAAATGGATTATCAGGGCGGATTTTCACTGGTTCGCGCGCTGGGTGAACTGCCAACAGGGGAAATCATTTCTCAGGAGGCGCTGACCGCGATACACTGGACACATCGCAATTTTGCCTTCTTTGTTTTCATATTCCTGTTTGCACTGGGGCTTGTTGCGCGACGTGAGCCAGGTCTGAAAGGACCTGCCCATCTGCTGATGGGGCTGCTGCTTGTTCAGGTGCTTACCGGACTGACAACCATTTTCTTTCAATGGCCGCTGCTGATAGCGGTTCTGCATACCGGTGGTGCTGCCGGGCTGACCATAGCCTGCGTAACGCTGCTGGTGCGCATGTCCCGCGGGGGCAAGGGGTCTTTTCTGCCATTATGACAACTGCTATTCATTCTGAAACCAGTCTGCTGCGGCAGTATCTGGTTCTGACCAAACCACGCGTCACTCAGCTGGCCGTTTTTTGCGCAGTGATCGGCATGTTTCTGGCGTCTCCGGGCGTGCCTCCTCTGCAGACGCTGATTGCGGCCACGCTGGGTATCTGGCTGCTGGCAGCGGCGGCGTTTGCGATCAACTGTCTGATCGAATTTGAAATTGATGCACGCATGCTGCGCACGGCGCGCCGTCCCACAGCAAAAGGCACCATTACGCCCTTACAGGTTGTGGTCCTCTCTGGCGTGGTGGGAGGCGTTGGCATGCTGGTGCTTTACCATCTGGTCAATCCGCTGACTATGTGGCTGACGTTTGCCACGTTTATTGGCTATGCCCTGATCTACACCATTATCCTCAAGCCCCGCACGCCGCAAAATATCGTGATTGGCGGCCTTTCAGGTGCCATGCCGCCTGCGCTGGGGTGGGCCGCCGTGGCCAACGCTGTGCCAGCTGA
Organism: Pseudomonadota bacterium; assembly: GCA_023422555.1. Taxonomy (GTDB): domain Bacteria; phylum Pseudomonadota; class Gammaproteobacteria; order Burkholderiales; family Burkholderiaceae_B; genus Advenella. Next base: position 5,472 of record JAFAGQ010000106.1, on the reverse strand, counting down.
AGCCTGGCTGCTGGTGCTGATTATTTTTGTCTGGACTCCTCCGCATTTCTGGGCGCTCGCACTGTATCGCGAACATGATTATCGCAACGCAGGATTGCCCATGCTGCCTGTGACCCATGGCAAGGATTTCACACGTCTGCATATTCTGCTCTATACCTTTATGCTGCTTGTCATAACCATCCTGCCATTTGTGATACGGATGAGCGGCTATATGTACCTGGCCAGTGCGGTGATCCTGGGCGGAATCTTCATTGCCTATGCCTGGAAACTGTATCAGCAGTACAGCGATGCGCTTGCGCGTAAAACCTTCCGTTATTCGATTGTTTACCTGTCACTGCTCTTTCTGGCACTGCTGGTGGATCACTGGATTCTGATGTCAGGCATCGCCGGCTGACCTGCGACGATCCGGTAAAATACGATTTTTCCCCGAAGCCATGCCTGGCGCACGGGTTACATTCCCGGGCGAGTTGTCGTGCCGGGATACAGTTTGTGGAGTCAATCATGAAGTCAAGTCTGCCTCTGAAATTCATGGCAAAAACCGTATTGGCGGTATCCGTGGCCACTGCGCTGGTCGCATGCGACAACAATGCGTCAAAACAGGTCAATGCGGCGAGTCCGGCCAATGCCGATTCAGTGTCCTCACAGGGCAGTCAGTCCACGGTGAGTGGGAACGTGGCAGATTTCAAAGGCACAGATATTACCGGCACGGGTTTTGGCAAGGATGTGCAACTGGTGGATCAGGACGGCAAAAGCGTGACTTTGCTGGATGCCTATCGCGACAAGGTCATGGTGGTTTTCTTCGGCTTTACGCAGTGCCCCGATGTTTGCCCGACGACGATGGCAGAACTTGCCCAGGTGCGGGAGAAACTGACGCCAGAACAGCGTGATCGCGTACAGGTCATCATGATCAGCATCGATCCGGAGCGGGATACCCCCGCGGTGATGAAGCAGTACGTAAGCGCGTTTGATCCGTCCTTCGTGGGCCTCACGGGCACAGACGAACAGATTGCCAAAGTCGCGTCCTCTTTCAAGGCGTTTTACAAGAAGGTCGAGCAGGGCAACAGCTACACCATGGAACACAGTTCAGGCCTGTATGTGCTGGATACCAAAGGCGAGTCACGTCTGCTCTTCAAGCCGAATACGCCGCCGGAAGACATCGCGTCTGATATACAGAAACTCCTGTAAACCCAAACAGAAGCTCCTGTAAAAAACATAGCGATAAAAAACTGTCTCAAGAGACGGGCATCATGAGATGAGCCGCAAACGATCTGCCCCTCAATGAGAAAGCCCCTCAAAGTACTGATCGTCAAATGAACTGATGGTCAGACGAAGCGGGCCCGATGAGCCGGATTTCAATGGACTGGCCCTCAAATGTATTGACCCCCAAAGTTGGATATCAATCCAATTTGGGGGTCTTTCCTTTGCACCTGTGGTTTATCTCAGCTTTGCGCAGTTGGCGTTGTACCGCTATCGGGTGCGCGTGGCGACTTGGGAGCCTCGGCTGCTTCGGACGCACTCGTTGTTTCAGGTGTGTCGGATGGTTCGGGTGCGCTTGCTGCGTCTGACGCCACGGTTGGTTCTGATGTCGCGGTTGTCTCTGATGCTTCGGGATTGGCAGATGATTCAGGCGTTTCAGGCGCTTTGGGTGAGTCAGTCAGTTTGCCTGCTTCGGATAGGGTGGACGCTTCTGAAGCGCCAGTGGTTTCGGTGGTTTCAGACTCATCAGGCGTGTCAGATGCTTCAGTTGTCTGAGCCTCCACTGCTTCGCTGGGTGCGAGCGCTTTCGAAGCTTCTGATAGAGCAGAAGTCTCAGGTGACTTAGGTGACCCAGTTGCCAAAGATACCTCATTCGCCTCGGGTACCGGTGGGCCTTCCAGCTTTACGGGGCCCTGAGGCTCTTCTTCAGCGCGTCCGGAAATACCGCCAGGGGCGGCGGCGGTTTCGCTTGCTGAATCGTCGTTCTCGTCCGCTGCATCACGCGCTTTGGCGGCATACAGTTCCCATACTTCCAGAGCACGCAGGCGTTGTTTGACCACCAGATCAATTTTTTCCTTGATCTCGGGGAATTTTTTCATCAGTTCATCAAATTCCCGCGCCTGCAGGAACAGCAGCTTGGAATATCCCATGGAGCGGACACTTTGCGTCAGTGACTTGTCGGTCAGCATGCTGAGCTCACCCAGCATTTCTCCGGAACCCAGTTCCACACGGGAGGAATCGGGCAGGGTGATGGTGACAGCGCCCGAGGCCACGAAAAACATAACCTTGTGGCCGTATCTGTCGGTCTGCGGCACTGCCTGATTGGGAAGCATCAGACGGGGTCTGAGCAGCTTGCTGAGCTGGGTCAGCGTCCGGTCGTCCATATCCTGAAAGAGGGGCACGCGTTTGACCAGTTCTTTGGCGCTGAGCGAAACGTCCAGGCTGGGGTGCCGGAATAAAGGCTCCCAGCGGGTATTCACCTGCGCAATCAGGTTGTTGTAAACCTCTTTTGTGATCAGGGACTGCTCCAGCATTTCGTTGTAGCGCGTTACTTCCAGCGACCGCGCGATCCGGGCCAGATAGTCTTCCTGAGTCCAGTGGGCATATACCGGATAGGTCAGGTTCAGCGCACTCAGCGCATTGTCGATGGTGTGCAGGCGGGCCACCAGAATGCGCTCGGCTTTGCCGGCAATTTCCTCTCCCAGCAGTGGCGTCAGATCGTCGCGACAAAAGCGGATCAGCTGACCGACGACAGAATGCTTACTGATGAGTTTGATGATCCGTTGAGACAGTTCATGCGCCAGCCAGGGACTGAAATTCAGATTGGTCTGCAGACGCAGCGCCACCTTGAACGATGGCGTATAGCGAATGTCATTACGCAGGGCGCGGGCGTAGGCTCTGGCGCCCCCTGCACGGGCGGCATCGCCCAGGTTCTCTGCATTGGACAGTAACGTTTGGGCGGCCTGCCAGGGGATCAGTTGTTTTTTGAGTGAATCAAAAAACAGTTCTTCTTCACGATTGGAAATGATGGCCAGCGCGACGGAAAGGCGATCCGCCTTGCTCATGTATTCAGTCTCATCCTTCTGGATGGCTGCCATCCCTTTGTCGAAAATATCATCCACCTGCTGCTTGGCGGTGGATTCCACTTTCAGGGTTGCTGCCAGTTCATCGGTCTGTTCCTTCACGTCGTCCAGGGCGATGACCAGTGCCTGGTTACGCAGACCCAGTTCAACCGGGCTTAGCTGATCCAGCTTCAGTTTGGAAATCAGGGGACGCAGTGTGACGCCGTTGATCAGCAGTGTCGCCAGCACATAGCAGGTGGTGGCTGCCGCCACAAAATGGCGCACATCTTCGGGGATGGAATTCTGCTCGGTCACGGCCAGTGCCAGCGCCAGGGAAATCGCGCCGCGCAGGCCGCCCCAGCACATCACCGCCCGAAACGGCCGGCTCACATAGGTCGACATTTTCAGCATTGTCAGCAGCGGAATGACCCCAAAGACCACGACCGCGCGGGCAACCAGTGTTGTGAAAAACAGCAGCACGACCAGAAGAATCTGCTTGAAATCCAGATCCACGACAAGGCGCGGAATCAGCATAGCTGCAAGAATGAAAATCAGGGAGTTGGCCCAGAAACCGAACTGCTCCCAGGCATGGCCCAGTTGCTCGAACGTAGAAGGGGACATGCGGGTACGACCGGCAGAGCCCACCACCAGCCCGGCGACCACGGTAGCGACAACGCCCGAGACATGGAAATAGTGCTCGGAAATAAAGAACGTCAGGTAGGCGGTACAAATGGTCAGACTGATTTCTGCCGTTGGCCAGCCACGCATGTAGTGGAAAAGCCGACAGGTAATCTGTCCGAAAATAAAACCGATGGCGCCACCGATCAGGAAACTGTACAGGAAATGGCTGGCAATGCTTTCGATGCTCAGAGGCGCTTCACGAGTGATAACGGAAATGAAAACGGTGTACAGCGCGATGGCAGCGGCATCGTTCAGCAGTGACTCGCCTTCGACCAGTGTGGTCAGGCGTTTGGGTGCACCCACTTCCCGGAAAATACCCACAACCGCGACGGGGTCGGTGGTTGCGACGATGGCACCCAACAGCAGGCAGACCGCCAGACTGTAGCCCGAGAACTCAGCAAGAATAAACCCCACGCTGACCGTACATACCAGCACAGCCACAATGGCCATGGTCAAAATGGGACTTATGTCCACCATGATCCGTCTTACGTTCATGGCCATGGAGGTTTCAAACAGCAGAATCGGCAGGAAAACGATCAGGAAGGTCTGGGAGGAAATGGAAAATCCATGCAGGGCATGTAGAAAATCGCCCACAAAGGGCATATGTACACCGTTGGCCTGAACCAGCAAACCCAATGCGCCGCCCAGGATGGCGAGCATGACAGTGTGTGGCAGACCGAGTCGGCTTGCAAGGGATGGCATAAAGCACGCAATTGTCAGCAGGCCTGCCAGTGCGAATACAAAGTATTGAATTTCCATGCTAATGCGAATTTTTACAGCGGAAATTAACTATACATGTATCTGTTTTTTCCGGGTTGATGTTGCTGTTCCGACAAAAAAAAAGGTGCTTCGCATTGGCGAAGCACCATTAACATCCGTTTCAAAGGGGAGGGGAAAGAGGAGAAGCAGAAACGGACGGATTCGAGACATGTGTCATGGACAGGCATGAACGAATCATGCTAGTTAGTCAGTGGGTTCAGCTGGAAGTTCCAGCTGACCGTTGCGGAATATTTCAGATGATTACTTGATGGGTAGTTATTGTGTCGATCCTGGCGTCAATTTGGGCTGGTGACGGGCGAACGACACGCAGACGACAGCTTACCGGGGGGCATCTTGGCGAAGCACAAGCCGCGGACAACACCAGAGAATGGCGCAAAAGAAAAGGGCACCCGGAAAGGATGCCCTTGTTGCCTGACGGCGCTTCGCGTTTAAGCTGCGAAGGCGCCACGCATTTTTTTCAGTGCAGCCGACTCGATCTGACGGATGCGCTCGGCAGAGACGCCGAATTCGTCAGCCAGTTCGTGCAGCGTAGAGCCGTCACCTTCATCCTGAAGCCAGCGCGCCTCGATAATGCGGCGTGAGCGTGGATCCAGCACGGCCAGCGCGTTGGAAACGCCGGCACCCTGCATATCGTCGTGTGCACGACGATCCAGAACTGAACCGGGTTCCTGCTCGCCTTCATCTGACAGGTAAGAGATGGGAGCGAAATCGTCGCTATCGTCATCCTGGGATTCCAGCGACATATCGCGGCCGGTAAGGCGCACTTCCATTTCAGTCACGTCTTCTGGACGAACGTTGAGCTTGGAGGCAATGCCTTCAATATGCTCTGGTGTCAGTGTCTGACCGTCAGGACGCATGCTGCGCAGATTGAAAAACAGTTTGCGCTGAGCCTTGGTGGTAGCCACTTTCACCAGACGCCAGTTGCGAATGATGTATTCATGGATTTCGGCCTTGATCCAGTGGACGGCGAACG
>JAFAGQ010000271.1 GCA_023422555.1 Pseudomonadota bacterium | reverse complement strand
AAGAAAGCCTGGCTGCCAAGGACGCCATTGCGCAGATTCTGACCAATTCGCGCATGTGCGCCGAGGGCAAACGCCCCATCTGTCAGGATACCGGCATTGTGAACGTTTTCCTGAAAGTGGGCATGGATGTGCGCTTTGACCTGTCCTGTACGCTGCAGGAAGCCTGTGACGAAGGCGTGCGCCGTGGTTATCTGGATCCGGACAACAAGCTGCGCGCTTCCGTACTGTCTGATCCGATTTTCGAACGGAAAAATACCAAGGACAATACCCCCTGTATCCTGCATGTGGAACTGGTCCCCGGTAACACCGTGGACGTACAGGTCGCCTCCAAAGGCGGCGGTTCCGAGAACAAATCCAAGTTCGCCATGCTGAACCCCAGCGATTCCATCGTGGACTGGGTCCTGAAGACCGTACCGCTGATGGGCGCGGGCTGGTGTCCACCAGGCATGCTCGGTATCGGTATTGGCGGAACGGCAGAAAAAGCCATGCTCATGGCCAAGCAGTCGCTGATGGAAGACATCGATATGTATGAACTGCTTCAGCGTGGTCCGCAGAATAAACTTGAAGAGCTGCGCATCGAGCTGTACGAAAAAGTCAATGCCCTGGGTATTGGTGCCCAGGGGCTGGGCGGCCTGACCACCGTGCTGGATATCAAAATCAATACCTATCCGACGCATGCCGCCTCCAAGCCTATCGCCATGATTCCAAATTGCGCGGCCACCCGCCACGTGCATTTTGTACTTGACGGCTCCGGCGTTGCCAGCCTCACACCGCCCGCCCTGTCAGACTGGCCGGACGTGCACTGGGCGCCAGACTACAACACCTCCAAACAGGTGAACCTGGACACACTTACCCGTGAAGAAGTGGCCAGCTGGAAGCCAGGCCAGACCCTGCTGTTGAACGGCAAAATGCTGACCGGACGCGACGCGGCCCATAAACGTATTCAGGATATGCTTGCAAAAGGCGAGCCGCTGCCAGTGGACTTTACTAACCGGGTCATTTACTACGTTGGTCCGGTGGATCCCGTACGCGATGAAGTGGTGGGTCCTGCAGGCCCGACCACGGCCACACGCATGGATAAATTCACCGATATGATGCTGGAGAAAACCGGTCTGATCGCCATGATTGGCAAGGCAGAACGCGGTCCGGTGGCAATCGAATCCATCAAAAATCATCGCTCGGCCTACCTGATGGCCGTGGGTGGCTCCGCCTATCTGGTTTCCAAAGCAATCCGCAATGCGAAAGTGGTGGGCTTTGAAGACCTGGGCATGGAAGCCATTTATGAGTTCGAAGTCAAGGACATGCCTGTGACGGTGGCTGTTGATTCCAGCGGTACGTCGGTGCACACCACCGGTCCCCGCGAATGGCAGGCCAAAATTGGCATCATCCCGGTCCCCGCTTAAGCAATAAAGCACGCCCGCGCCCCGGACGCACCAGGTCCGGGGACAGCCCGAATTATCTGGTTACACAGTGCCGTCGTAACCAGGGCAGAGACACCGGGTTTTTATGGGTATTTCCTAATTGTTCCGAGTGCGCGCGCTCTGTAACCTTGCGCTGTTCGAGTCAGCCCCCGCAACCCAGCGATCCGGCTGACTTTTTACCGTATTTGCAAAGGAACACCCATGAAGATTAATGCGACAAGCATGATTCTGTCACTCCTGCTGGGCGGGCTCGCAACAAGCGCGCAGGCAGCAGGCACGCTGGTTTACTGCTCAGAAGGCAGTCCTGCCGGTTTTGATACTGCCCAATACAGTGCGGGTACCGATTTTGATGCGTCAGCCGAAACCGTTTATAACGGCCTGGTGACATTCAAGCGCGGCACAACGGAAGTGATTCCGTCACTGGCCGAAAAATGGGACATTTCCGATGATGGCCTGACTTACACCTTCCATCTTCGTCCAAACGTCAAATTCCAGACATCGCGCTTTTTCACGCCCACCCGTGGCCTGACTGCAGATGACGTGGTCTATACCTTCCAGCGCATGATGAGCAAGGATCATCCGTTCCGCAAGGCATACCCCACGGAATTTCCTTATTTCACCGACATGGGCATGGACAAAAATCTGAAGTCCGTGGAAAAGGTTGACGACAATACCGTGAAATTCACGCTGAACGAAGTGGATGCGGCGTTTGTCCAGAACATGGCCATGCCGTTTGCCGTGATCCTGTCTCAGGAATACATGGAAAAACTGCTCAAGGATGGCAAACCGGAAATGATCAACCAGCAGCCGCTGGGCACCGGCCCGTTCGTCTTTGAACGCTATCAGAAAGACGCACAAATTCGCTATAAGGCAAACAAGGATTACTGGGATAAAGAAGAAGGTCCGCTGGTGGATAATCTGATTTTCGCCATTACCAAAGATCCGTCTGTCCGTGCCCAGAAGCTCAAGGCCAATGAATGCCAGCTGGCTTCCTATCCGCTGCCGGCAGATGTCGAGCGACTCAAGCAGGATCCTAACCTGAAAGTGCAGTCCAATCCGGGCTTCAATGTTGGCTTCATCTATTACAACACTGAAAAAGAACAGCTGAAGAAAAAAGAAGTTCGGGTAGCCCTGGATATGGCCATCAACAAGCCGGCAATCATCAAGGCCGTATACGGTGGTCAGGGCGTGCTGGCCGATGGCCCCATGCCGACCAGCCAGTGGTCTTATGACGATACGATCAAAAGCCGTCCGACAGATGTGGAAAAAGCCAAGGAACTGTTGAAAGAGGCTGGCTATCCTGACGGATTCAGCATGGGTCTATGGTCACTGCCTGTGGTTCGCCCGTACAACCCCAATGGCCGTCTGATGGCTGAAATGATCCAGTCTGACTGGGCCAAGATCGGCGTCAAGGTGAACATCAGTACTTACGAATGGGGCGAGTACCTCAAGCGCGCCAAACAGGGTACGCACGATGCCATTATGGTTGGCTGGACCGGTGACAACGGCGACCCGGACAACTGGCTGGGCAATCTGCTGTCATGCAACTCGGTTGGCGGCGTGAACTACTCGCGTTTCTGCTATAAACCGTTTGACGATCTGGTGGTCAAGGCCAAGCGCGTGACTGACAAGGACGAGCGTACCAAACTGTACAAGGAAGCGCAGAAAATCTTCCACGAACAGATGCCCATGTCACCTATCGGTACATCGATTGTCAATGTCCCCATGAACAAGAAAGTCGAAGGCTTCAAAATCAGTCCCTTCGGTCTGTTCCAGTTCTATGGCGTCAGTCTGAAATAATCGTTTCAGTCATTGTGTGAATCAAAGAGGAGGCTGCCCCGCAAGGGGAGCTTCCGCTTTGTCATTGTTTTTCAGGACACGCCAAACAGTATGCGCTTCATCCCACTGATGTAAGTGTCCTCGGAGCCTGACCCCATGTTTTCTTTTATTCTGAAGCGGCTGGCGATCCTGATCCCGACTTTTTTCGGTATCACGATCCTGACCTTCCTGCTTATCCATATGATTCCCGGTGACCCAGTGATGACCATGCTGGGTGAACGCAATGTCGATCCGGAAATCTATAAATCCATGATGGCAAGGCTGGGACTGGATCAGCCGCTGCATATCCAGTATCTGCATTATCTGGGCGGTCTGCTGCAGGGTGATTTCGGCAAGTCTTTTTCCAGCCAGAGCAGCGTGTGGGGTGAATTTATCGCCCTGTTCCCGGCAACACTGGAACTGGGTTTCTGTGCCCTGTTGTTTGGTGCGGTCTTTGGTATCCTGCTGGGTGTGCTTGCTGCGATCAAGCGTGGCACCATTCTGGATCATGGCGTGATGGGTCTGTCCCTGACCGGTTATTCCATGCCAATCTTCTGGTGGGGCCTGATGCTGATCATGCTGTTTTCTTCGTACCTTGGCTGGACGCCGGTATCGGGCCGTATCAGTCTGACGTATGACGTGCAGCCCTATACCGGGTTCATGCTGATCGATTCGGTCATCGCCCAGATCCAGGATCCGGAATACAACAGCGGCGCCTTTCTGGATGCTGTTCGACATCTGATTCTTCCTTCCATCGTGCTCGGTACTATTCCGCTGGCAGTGATTTCGCGCATGACCCGCTCATCCATGCTGGAAGTCATGGGGGAAGATTACGTACGTACTGCCAAAGCCAAGGGGCTGTCTCCACGGCGGGTGATTTTTGTGCACACCCTGCGCAATGCCATGATCTCTGTGGTAACCGTGGTGGGTCTGCAGATCAGCTCGCTGATCGGGGGCGCGGTCCTGACCGAAACCATCTTCTCGTGGCCGGGCATCGGCAAATGGCTGGTAGATGCGATCTTTCGGCGTGACTATCCCGTCGTGCAAAACGGGCTGCTTATTGTGGCCATTCTGATTATTCTGGTGAACCTTGTGGTGGACGTGGTGTACGGCGTCGTCAACCCACGAATTCGCCATGCCAAATAAGGAACTGAACATGACCCAGGTCGTTTCTGCCGCCAATGTTGCGGCATCCGCGGGAACCATGACGTATCCTTCACCCCTGCGGGAATTCATCAATAGTTTTTCCAAAAACAAAGGCGCTGTCGTTGGCTTCTGTTTCCTGCTGCTCATGGCGCTGGCGGCCATTCTGGCTCCCTGGCTTGCGCCGCATGATCCGCTTATGCAGTTTCGCGACCATATGCTGCAGCCTCCCGCATGGCAGGAGGGTGGCAGCAGTGCCTATCTGCTGGGGACTGATGAAGCCGGGCGCGATATTCTGTCGCGCCTGATGCACGGCGCCAGACTGTCACTGGTCATTGGCTTTTCTGCCGTACTGATCACACTGGTTCCGGGCATTCTGCTGGGGCTGCTGGCCGCGTTCTTTCCGAACAGCGCCGGACGTGTGCTGCTGCGTATTGCCGATATCATGATGTCACTGCCTTCAGTATTGCTGGCCATTGCGATTATGGCGGTGCTTGGCCCTGGCATTACCAATGCCATGATTGCCATTGCGGTAGTGGGCCTGCCTGGCTATATGCGTATCGTACGTGCATCGGCGATGAGTGAACTCAGCAAGGATTACGTCATGGCTTCCCGCGTCTCGGGGGCCGGCGTACTTCGGCTGATGTTTATTGCGGTGCTGCCCAACTGTATGGCGCCGCTGATCGTGCAGGCTACTCTTGGTTTTTCCTCGGCCATTCTGGATATCGCTGCATTGGGCTTTCTGGGCCTGGGCGTGCAGCCACCCGCGCCGGAGTGGGGCACCATGCTTGCCACCGCGCGCGACTATATCACCAGTGCGTGGTGGGTCGTGACTTTCCCGGGCCTGACGATTCTGCTGACGGTACTGGCCATCAATCTGGTCGGCGATGGGCTGCGCGATGCGCTGGATCCCAAACTGAAGCGCGCAGCGTAAAGAGGTAAAGATGAGTTTATTGACTATTCGAAATCTTTGCGTGCGCTTCGGGACTCAGGAGAAACCGTTTCTGGCCGTGGATGGTGTGGACCTGAACGTAGACCAGGGCGAACTGCTGGGTATTGTGGGCGAATCGGGCTCGGGCAAATCGGTGTCCATGATGGCGCTGATGGGACTGCTGGAAGGCCAGGGTGTGGTGACCTCCGATCAAATGCTGTTTGACGGCAAAGAACTGTCCACTCTGAGCGCAAAGGAAAAACGCAGGATCATCGGCAAGGATATTGCCATGATTTTTCAGGATCCGATGACGGCGCTCAACCCCAGTTATACCGTGGGTTTCCAGATTGAAGAAGTGCTGAAAGTGCACATCGGACTCAATCGCAAGGCGCGTCGACAACGTGCCATTGAACTGATGCGCGAAGTGGAAATTCCCGATCCGGAACGTCGCCTGACGGCCTATCCGCATCAGCTTTCTGGCGGTATGAGTCAGCGTGTTGCCATTGCCATGGCCATTGCCTGTGAACCCCGTCTGCTGATTGCAGACGAACCTACCACGGCGCTGGACGTCACCATTCAGGCGCAGATCATGGACCTGCTGTTGCGACTGCAGAAAGAACGAGGTATGGCGCTGATCATGATTACGCATGATCTGGCCGTGGTTTCCGAACTGGCGCAGCGTACGGTTGTGATGTACGCAGGTCAGGTGGCAGAAACCGGCGCGGTCAGCGATGTGTTTTTTCAGCCCGCGCATCCTTATACCAAAGCGCTGATTGATTCCATTCCCGAGTCCTGTCGAGGATCGCGACGCCTGTCTACATTGCCCGGCATGGTACCGGGACAGTACGACCGTCCGTCGGGCTGTGTGCTGTCGCCGCGCTGTCCGATTGCGCATGAAAGATGTGTGGTGGAACGCCCTGAACTTATCTCCTATGTTGGCCGGGCGGTGCGCTGCCATACGCCGCTGATCCCTCTGCAGGAAATCAAGTCATGAACGATATCGTATTGAAAACCGAAGATCTGGCTCGGCATTACGAGGTGTCGCAAGGGTTCATGAAACCGCGGGCGACGCTCAAGGCACTCAATGGCGTGTCCCTCGCGCTGGAACGTGGCAAGACGCTGGCCGTCGTGGGGGAATCCGGCTGCGGGAAATCCACGCTGGCACGACAGATCACCATGATTGAAGCGCCCACGTCGGGCAAATTATGGCTGGACGGCAAGGAGGTTGACAGCCGCTCTGCCGCGCAGGTCAAGGCGCTGCGCAACAAGGTGCAGATGGTATTTCAGAATCCCTATGGGTCCCTGAATCCACGGCGCAAAATCGGCGATCAGCTGGAAGAGCCGCTGATCATCAACACGGACATCAAAAGCGCAGAGCGCAAGGCGCACGTGCGCGACATGATGCAGCGTGTGGGACTGCGGCCGGAGCATTATTATCGTTATCCGCATATGTTCTCTGGCGGTCAGCGCCAGCGAATTGCCATTGCACGGGCCATGATGTTGCGGCCTAGCATTGTGGTTGCCGATGAGCCCACTTCTGCGCTGGACGTTTCCATCCAGGCTCAGGTTCTCAATCTGTTCCTAGACCTTCAGGAAGAATTGAAGACCTCATACATCTTCATTTCACACAATCTGTCGGTGGTGGAACATGTTGCTGATGATGTGGTGGTGATGTATCTGGGACGTGTGGCCGAGAATGGCCCCAAGCAAACCATTTATCAGAAACCGCTGCATCCCTATACGCAGGCACTGCTGTCGGCGACGCCGTCCATTTATCCGGAGAATCGGGTTACCAAGATACGGATCGAGGGGGAGCTGCCTTCGCCACTCAATCCACCTTCAGGCTGTGCCTTTCACAAGCGCTGTCCACATGCGGTGGCCCGTTGTACTTCGGAGGAACCACAGCTGCGTGAGGTGGACGGCAGACAGGTCGCCTGTCATCTGGCAGAAACGTTTGTTTGAGTGCGATCAGGCCTTGAATGCTTTGTACAGCGTGATGCCCTGATCACTGCAGGCGGCCAGCCATTCGGTCACGGGCTTGCCCAATAGCTGCATGTCTGCGGCAATATCCAGTAGCGGACGGAGCACAAAGGCGCGCTGGTGCATGCGCGGATGCGGCAGAATCAGTCGCGGGTCGTCCTGCACTAAGTCATCGTAGGTAAGCACGTCCAGATCCAGCGTGCGTGGGGCATTCCGATAGGGGCGCTGCCTGCCATGAGCATTTTCGACGGATTGCAGCGCCCTTAGCAGTTCCATTGGCGACAGCCCGGTCGCGATCTCTGCCACGGCATTGATATAGTCGGGTCCCGAGGAGTCTACGGGGCTCGTCCGATAAAAATCGGATACCGCCATCACCCGGGTGTCAGGCACGGCAGCAATATCCCGTAATGCCTCCTGCAGCGTTTCTTCACGCTCACCCAGGTTGGAACCCAGTCCGATATAGGCAGTATGCACAGTACTACGTAGTGGAAGTGGGCGGTGCAGATTTACTGCCGCCGGATTGTCGGGAGCCTGAGCGGGATCCACCCGATTTGGCGCCGCCTGATCCGGAAGCGCCTGAACCGGAGTCGCCTGAACCAGAAGTGCCAGATCCGGAACTTCCCGCTCCTTCCGCACGAGCACCGCCAGAACCGGAACCGCCGTCGGATGCTGACCCGGCATTATTATTCGATCCTCCGCGCGCTTTCTGCGCATTGCTGCGACGCTTGCGGCGCTTACGCGGTGCAGAAGCCGGCGCGCCTTGCTGCTCGGTGGTCAGCGCTTCGATCATCTCTGACCTTGTAGCGGGCGGGGCATCAGCCAGATCCATCCACCATTGCGCCAGCACACTGTCAAACTCGTTGCAGGCTGCACGCAGTTGCAGGAAATCGCAGGCCGCACGGAAGCGTGGCTGTTCAGTCATGCGCCAGATCTGTTTGGGAATGCGGCGCTCAAAGCGTGGCTGCATAAACCAGATTTCGCGCATATCGGCGGTATGTCTGCGTTGAATCGCCATCCTGGCGATATGCGTATCGATCACCGTATCGGCCGCCTGACTCAGGGCAGGAACGGGGTGTTCCTTGCGCTCCAGATTCCGCTTCCAGTTGACGTCCACCATTCGCCAGAGCAGGGCGGCAAACAGAAAGCTTGGACTGACCGACTTGCCGGAACGCACGCGATGGTCGGTTCGCTCCAGGGTAAGCTGAACAAACTGCTTGCCTCCGGGCAATGTCAGCACCTGATCGATCAAGGGGAGGACATTCTCATGCAGACCCTCTTCGCGCAACTGGTCCAGCGCCTTGATGGCATTGCCGCAAGTCAGTAGCTTGAGCGTTTCATCAAACAGCCGTGAATCGGGCACATTTTTGATCAGGCCGGCCAGCGCTTTGATGGGGGCGCGCGTGGAGGGTTCGATCGTGCCGTTGAGCTTGGAGGCAAAGCGAACCGCACGCATCATGCGCACCGGATCTTCACGAAAACGGGTTTCCGGATCGCCAATCATTCGGACCAGATGATTTTTCAGATCGGCCACGCCGTTGTGGTAATCGATTACAGTTTCTTTTACCGGATCGTAATATAGAGCATTCAGTGTGAAGTCGCGTCTGGCCGCATCTTCCTGCTGGGTACCGAAAACATTATCGTTCAGAATACGTCCATCGGCATCGGTATGCTGCTCACTGTTGGACGGCGCGCGAAAGGTAGAGGTTTCGATGATTTCCTGGCCGAAGACCACATGGACCAGCTGAAAGCGTCGTCCGATAATACGGGCACGACGAAAGAGAGGGCGAATTTCTTCGGGTGTGGCATTGGTAGCCACATCAAAATCCTTGGGTTCGAAACCCAGGACCAGATCACGTACTGCACCGCCCACGATAAAGGCATCGTAACCTTTTTGTTGCAGCACTTCGCACACCTTGATGGCATTGCGCGAAACCAGGCGCCGGTCAATCTTGTGCTGCTCCCGGGTGTAAACCTGGCGTTTGTCTTTCGCAACCGGCGGTGCAAAAAGCCGGCTGACGAAAGTTCGAATCGTGTTCTTAATCATGGTTTTTTGTTGTTAGGTTCCTGTTACTGCAATGGAAATAAATCCAGAACCGGCCAGCCTTTTTCTTGCGCCAGCTCTCTTAGGGGCGGAACCGGATTGGTGGCTACCGGATGGGTGACCACTTCCAGCAAGGGAATATCATTCTGCGAATCGCTGTAGAACCAGCTCTCGGAAAAGTCCGACAGCTGCTTGCCCATACTGCCGAGCCATTCGTTGACCCGTGTTACCTTGCCGGCCTGATAGCTGGGCGTACCCACTACTTTACCCGTATAACGGCCATTTTTGTACTCCGGAACGGTACCAATCACATTTGGAATACCAAAAGCGCGGGCCACAGGGCTGATCACAAATTCGTTGGTGGCTGACACCAGGCAACAAAGATCACCCTGTTCCAGATGCTTGGCCACCAGGGCGACGGCCTCTTCGCGGAAGGCTGGCCGAACCACATCGTGCATGTACTTTTCGTGAAACCGTGCCAGCTCGTAAGGCGAGTGCAGGCTCAGAAAGCCCAGCATGAACTCCACGGACTCTTCAATCTTCAGGGTGCCGGCCGTGTATTTTTCCATCAGCTCACGGTTTTTGGCCTGCACGACCTTGGGGTCACCACCCCACCCGTTACGGGCAAGAAAATCCACCCAGTGTCTGTCGGTATCGATGGGCAGCAGAGTATGGTCAAGATCAAACAGGGCAAGGCGTTGCGTCATAATGATTGGTAAAGCTCACAGGTAATGCGGAAAATGCATCGATAAAAATTGAAAAAGGCCCGCGACCTAAGGGTGCCGGGACTGAAGGTACGATTTTAACAAGGGAACGGTAATTGCCCGCTTTTCTGCAAGCGAATAACGATCAAGTGCGTCCAGCAGTGAAGACAAGGCACTCATATCACGCGCGTAATAGTTGAACATCCAGTTGGTCACTTCCGTGCCCAAGCGAATGCCTTTGTCGGCTGCGCGTTGCAGCAGGGCATCGCGGCGTTCATCATCCGTGAGCGTTTCCAGGCGATACACCAGATCCCAGCCCAGGCGGGTGCGCAGATCTTCGCGGATCTGCAGTTGCCTTGGTGCGCAGGGACCGCTGGTATACAGGCTGAATGCCTCGGGCGTGTTCTGCCGAATTTTCCACTCGTTGAATAAACCAAAAAGGGCAGCGGCCTGGGTATCGGACAAATGATCCACCCCATCCACGGCAATGATCACACCGGCGGTGATCGCTTCGCCCGGGTCGGGCAGTGCATCGCCGACCGCATCCACGAAAAGCCCGTTATTGCGGGAGGCAGCGCGCAGAAGATGCGTCTTGCCACTGCCGTGTTCACCCCAAAGGTAAACGCTTTGTCCCGGGCGTGCAGCAAGCAGGTGGCTGACCGCTTCGCCGTTTCTGCCCACTACAAAATTGTCAAAGCGGGGGGGCACCACCGGCAGGACATCAAGAATAAGTTGCTCTGTCATGTTCGATAAAAATCACTGCGTCGATACTGCCGGTAGACACGCCGGATCAGTACAGAGAGGGCGGCACTGATAGGCAGGGCCATCAATACACCAAAAAATCCAAAAATCTGCCCGAAAACGAACAAGGCAAAAATGATCACCAACGGATGAAGTCCGATGCGCTCGCCCATGATCTTGGGCGTGAGCACCATACCTTCCAGAATCTGTCCCAGGCCGTACACGATGGCGACAGAAATCAGCCCATAATAATTGTCAAACTGCAGCAGCGCCGACAAAATGGCCAGGAGCAGACCGAAAGTTACACCCAGATAGGGGATGAAAACCAGCATGCCCGTCAGGACCCCAATGGGAATGGCGCTTTCGAAGCCGGCAATGGACAGGCCGATACTGTAGTAGGCAGCCAGAATCAGCATGACCAGGATCTGGCCGCGCAGAAAGCTGGAGAGCAGACGGTCAATATCGCGAAAAATACTCAGCGTGGCATTCAGATAGCGACGGGGAATCACTTCGCGGATGGAAATAATGAATTTATCCCAGTCAAATAGAAGATAGACCAGCACCACAGGGGTAATCAGCAGATTCACAAAAAAGAAAATAACGGCCGAACCACTGGACTTGATATAAGTAATAATCGTGGTGGTGAGGCTATCGGTCCCGGTAATGGCATCCTGCAGCATTTCCCGGATTTTCAGAATATCGATCTCTGCCTGCACACCAAAAAGGTGGTTTATCCGAGGGGCAAAATTGACATTGTACTGTGCTACCCAGCCAGGCAGGTGTTCCAGTGCCAGACCCACTTCCTTGCGAACCAGCGGAATCACAATGAGCAGCACGCCCAAAATGACGGCAATGAGCAGGAAAAACATGATTGCCACTGACAGCCAGCGCGGCAGTTTGAGCGCCACCAGCATATTGACGCCTGGCACCAGAATGTACGCCAGCGCCATGCCCAGCATGAATGGCGTGAGTACCGGGGACAGCACATACAGCAGAACGAGCAGTATCAGGCCGACTCCTGACCAGAGAAGGGTCTGTTTCCGGCGCAAAATGTATTCGTTCATCGTAAAATAGGGCCTTCCTGTTCAATTCATTGACATTTTACATATTTAGGCAGCTCGCTCATGACAAATTCAAACAAATCTTCCTTAACGTATCGCGACGCCGGCGTGGATATAGACGCTGGGGATGCGCTGGTTGACCGGATCAAGCCGCTGGCAGCCAAAACTATGCGGGAAGGGGTCATGGCCGGAATTGGCGGATTTGGCGCCCTGTTTGAAGTGCCTAAGAAATTTCGCGAGCCTGTGCTGGTGTCCGGAACCGATGGGGTGGGTACCAAACTGCGTCTGGCTTTTGAGTGGAATCGTCATAATACCGTGGGAATCGACCTGGTTGCCATGAGTGTCAACGATATTCTGGTTCAGGGTGCAGAACCTCTGTTCTTCCTGGACTATTTTGCCTGCGGCAAGCTGTCGGTAGACACTGCTGCCCAGGTGGTGGGCGGCATTGCCAAAGGCTGCGAACTGGCCGGATGCGCCCTGATTGGTGGTGAAACCGCTGAAATGCCCGGCATGTACCCTGACGGCGAGTACGATCTGGCCGGGTTTGCCGTTGGCGCGGTAGACAAATCCGCCATTATTGATGGAAAAAGCATTGCGGTAGGCGACAAACTCCTGGGTCTGGCCTCCAGCGGTGCGCATTCCAATGGTTTCTCCCTGATCCGCAAAATTATTGAACGCGCGGGCGCCAAACCCGACGATGATTTCCATGGCCAGCCTCTGGTAGATGTTGTGATGGCCCCCACGCGCATCTACGTCAAGCAGATTCTGGCGGCACTGGCAAAGCATGGTACGGCCATCAAGGGTCTGGCGCACATCACTGGCGGCGGACTGCTGGATAACGTGCCCCGTATTCTGCAGGACGGCCTGACTGCCCGTATTGAAAAATCATCCTGGACGCTGCCACCGCTGTTCCAGTGGCTGCAAGAGGAAGGTCAGGTTGCCGATACAGAAATGCATCGTGTCTTCAACTGCGGTATTGGCATGGTACTGGCCGTTTCTGCGGATCAGGCACAGGCTATTGCCGACACCCTGCGCGAACAGGGCGAAACTGTTTACGAACTGGGCGATATTGTTCAGCAGGAAAACGGTATGGCACAGACTGTCGTGGTCTGAGGTTCAGCGGCTCCTGCAGAGCCTGCAGGTCACTGTCTGGCGTTATTTCGAAGCGACGTCCGACGCGACCGGCGCTGACGCCTTCATTAGGGGGGCGGCCGCATCAATGATCTTTGCAACTATCTCTGTGTCCAGACAGTCGATCACTTCTCTGTCCTGCATGCTGCGAAGCCAGGTCAGCTGGCGCTTGGCGAGCTGACGGGTAGCGGCAATCCCTTTTTCCCGTGCCTGATCCAGCGTTGTGTCACCTGCGAGATGTTCCCAGATTTGCCGGTAGCCCACGCAACGGATGGAAGGCAGGTCCTCGTGCAGATCACCCCGATCACGCAGGGCTTGTACTTCCTTCACAAAACCTTTTTCCAGCATCTGATCAAAGCGCTGGGCAATCCGCTGGTGCAAGGCCAGGCGGTCGGACGGTTCCAGGCTGACGATATGAAAACGATGATCGCCTTCCTTTTCTCCTTCCTGCTCAATCAATGAGGAATAAGGCCTGCCGGTAATCAGGCAGACTTCCAGCATGCGCTGAATGCGCTGTTTATCGTTAGGAGAGAGTCTTGCTGCCGTGTCAGGATCCAGTCGGGCCAGTTCTGCGTGTACATGCGGCCAGCCATGCTCCCGGGCCATCAGGTAAATGCGCGCACGCACATCTGCATCTGCTTCCGGCAGGGCATTCAGGCCCTGGCGCAGCGTATTGAAATACATCATGGTGCCGCCTGCCAGCACGGGAATACGTCCTCGCTCACGAATCTGTGTAATCAATGCGTGGGTATCCCGCAGAAACTGCGCGGCGCTATAAGACTCTGAGGGATCACGAATATCCAGAAGATGCTGGGGTGTTTCCGCGCGCTCCTGAAGCGTGGGTTTGGCTGTGCCGATATCCATCTGCCTATAGATGGTGGCCGAATCCACGTTGATGATTTCCACGGGCCAGCGACGAGCCAGGGCCAGCACGCCGGCGCTTTTGCCGGATGCTGTTGGCCCCGCCAGGCAGAGAACAGGCGGATTCACTGTCCGCGCATGAACAGTCTGTCAAGATCGTTCATGCTCCATTGGAACCAGGTAGGACGGCCGTGATTGCACTGATTCGCTCTCTCGGTGTGTTCCATCTGACGCAGTAATGCATTCATTTCTTCAATGGTCAGCCTGCGATTGGCGCGCACTGATCCGTGGCAGGCCATGGTGGAAAGCAATTCGTTACGCTGTCCAGTGAGCTGTTCCGAAACGCCCACCATATCCAGTTCTTTTAGAACATTAAGCACCAAAGATTCAATATCGCCACCAGCCAGCAGGGAAGGCACCGAACGCACCGCAAGCGAGCGTGGTCCCGTGGCGCTTACTGTCAGACCCAGCGTCATCAGATGTTCGCGATGGCTTTCCATGACCGCAACATCCTCTTCGGTGCAATGGATCACATACGGTACCAGCAGCTCCTGCCGCGGCAGCGCTTGCTGGTCAAGTAAGGCCTTGAGCCGCTCGTAGACCACGCGTTCGTGTGCGGCATGCATATCCACCAGAATCAGCCCCTTGGCGTTCTGCGCAAGAATATAAATGCCATGCAGCTGTCCCAATGCCATGCCCAGTGGATACGGATCGGCATCGTCACCGGTATCCGGCAGGCCATAAGATGGTTGCGCGCCGGATTTGCCGGACAGAGTACCGGCGTTGAAATCCGGACGATAAGCGGGCAGTGTCGCGCCAGCAGACGGTGAGCCCGCAAAAGATCCCGTTGCCGAAGCCGGGTAATGCGCACCAGTCGATGCGCCAGTCAGTGCGCCGTTGAACACACCAGAATTCGCACCATAATTGGACGCACTGCCACCCGCAGCCGCATCACCCGCCGCAGCGCCATCGGCGCCACTCGAACCCCCATCGGAATCCAGCGGCGAATAAAAACTTCTCCAGCTGTCTGTCACAGGCGACGACGATCCCGGGTATCCGGGAGCCCCATAACTCTCGTGCAGACGCAAGGATGATTGATGTCCATGTGAATAGGGTGCCTCATTCGTAGCCCCCGTTCCACCGTTGGCAGGCTGCAAGCCCGCAGGCATGCGCGCAGGCAAGGTATTGGCAGCCGCCGCCTCGCCACCCGCAGCGGCCAGCGCCTGCGTCAGAACCTGAGCCACAAAACGGTGGATGGCGCCGCTGTCACGAAAGCGCACTTCGTGCTTGGCCGGATGAACGTTCACATCCACAGCGGCAGGATCGATATCCAGAAACAGCACATAGGCGGGCTGCCGGTCGCCATGAAGCACATCAGAATACGCCGAACGGATAGCGTGGGACACGGTCCGATCCCGCACAAAGCGACCATTCACATACAGATACTGACGATCAGCCCGCGCACGAGCCGCGTTGGGCAGGGTAATCAGCCCCCGCAGACTTGCGGCTGGCAGTTCAGATTCCACCGCCAAACCGGCTTCGGTAAACTCATTGCCCAGCACATCCCGAATCCGCTGAATGGGATCTACCGGCATCCATTGCCGGTATGCCTTGCCATTATGAAAAAGACGGAACGCGATGGACGAATTTGCCAGGGCAATCCGTTCAGCCACGGCCACGCAATGTCCTAGTTCCGTGCCTTCAGACTTCAGGAATTTACGTCTTGCAGGCACTGCATCAAAAAGCTGGCGCACATCAATGGTGGTACCGGTATTGCCCGCGGCCGGACTGATCTGCAGCGAGGTGCCGTCAATCTGCCAGGCGTGGTCATCTTCTTCGGTACGGGACGTCAGTGTGACGCGGGCCACAGACGCAATGGAGGCCAGTGCCTCACCCCGAAAGCCCATGGAACTGACCGATTCCAGATCGCCCAGACTATTAATCTTGCTGGTTGCATGACGCGTGAGCGCCAGCGTCAACTCTTCTTTGGGGATGCCGTGGCCATCGTCAATAATGCATATGCGTCTGATACCGCCACCGTCCAGGCGGATCTCGATACTGCGCGCACCCGCATCCAGGGCATTCTCCAGCAATTCCTTGAGTACGGAAGCCGGGCGCTCGATCACCTCGCCAGCGGCAATCTGGCTGATCAGGGTATCGGGCAGGGGGGCAATATGACGGCGGTCGGACATGTAGAAAGCTCAGACGTTGTAATCTGTCATTTTACCCATAAAAGAAAACGCCTCCAATCAATGGAGGCGTTCACCTGAACTTGTGACTTTCCGAAGGGAAGTCCGAAAGGTTTCCCGCTTAGTGCTTGCGGCTTATTAAGCGCGATTTAACGTAAGCGACTTAACGCGTGCGATCTAACGTAAGTCACTTATCGCAAACGACTTAACGTATCCGGCTTATCCCACGCGCGCCAGCGGCGGGTTGGTCGCAAAATAGTCGTTGACCCCAGAGAAGATCGCACGGGCAATCTGCCGCTGGTTGGCCGGACTGCGCAGGAAAACTTCCTCTTGCGGGTTACTGATAAACGCGGTTTCTACCAGAATTGACGGAATATCCGGTGCTTTCAGAACGGCGAAACCGGCCTGTTCAACCTTGCGGCTGTGAATACCGTTGATCTGTGCCAGCGAACCCAGTACCCGATGCCCGATTTTCAGGGAATCATTGATCTGGGCGTTGGTGGACATATCCAGCAGCACGCTGGCCGTTTGCCGGTCATGGGCGCCAATATCCAGGCCACCAATCAGATCCGAGGCATTTTCCTTTTGTGCCAGCCAGCGGGCGGCGGCACTGGAAGCGCCGTTACGCGACAGGGCAAAAACAGAGGTTCCCCTGGCGGCCCGGTTGGTAAACGCATCAGCGTGGATGGAAACGAACAGGTCTGCCTTCACGCGCCGCGCCTTCTGCACGCGCACATGCAGTGGAACGAAGAAATCAGAGTCACGCGTCATATAGGCGCGCATATTGGGCTGGGAATTGATCACATCGCGCAGCTGACGTCCGATGGCCAGCACGATATCCTTTTCGCGCGTACCACGACCGCCGATGGCACCGGGATCTTCGCCGCCATGACCCGGATCGATTGCCACCAGAATAGGGCGATTCGGATTTGCCCGGGAAGGCTGACGCTGTGCCGTTGCAGGACTGGACTGTCCACTGACCGACGGCACAGGCGCATTGCTGTTGTTCTGTGCCAGATTGTCCAGGACCTGGGCCAGCGGATCGTTCTGCAAATCGTTGGCCAGCGCCATGATGGGATCTTTGGCGATTTTGGGATACAGATCCAGTACCAGACGATATTGGTAATTGCCCACCGGTTTAAGCGTGAACACCTGCGGCGCGATGGCCTGTTTCAGGTCAAATACCAGACGTACTACATCTGCCCGGTTCTGGGCGACGCGCACGGATGAAATATAGGGATCGTTGGGGCGGATTTTGGAAATGAGCGAATTGAGCGCCTGGCTGATGCTCAGGCCCTGAATGTCCACCACCAGCCGGTTGGGATTGCCCAGCATGAAGTGCTCGGCTTTGAGGGGCGCGTTCAGTTCCAGGGTGACGCGGGTATATTCGTCTGCGGGCCAGGTCCGTACAGCCAGAATCTGGCCGGCTGCCGCCGAGGCCACTTTGGAGACGACAGGGAGGGACAGCAGCGTAGCAGACGCACCCAGAATGCGACGACGGCTTAGCCGTTTGCTGGCATTTGCCTTTGTATTAGCTGAGTTATCCATGTCTTGCCCTTTTCCGAAAAAGCGTTAATTTGTGCCGTTCTACCTGCCGCTTCGTATATCAGGTTCAGTTCAAGATCTGGCATCGGAAGCCCAGGTCCTGCTTTTTCTGCCCACTCTATAAAAACAATTGCGTTTTCGCTCAGGTTTTCGCGAAAGCCAGCGTCCAGCCACTCGTTGTTATCGCTAAATCTATAAAAATCAAAGTGATA
>JAFAGQ010000011.1 GCA_023422555.1 Pseudomonadota bacterium | reverse complement strand
GTCAACTGGCGAACTGCAAACAATTTCATAGCGTATTCCGGAAAGTTGCCGGGCGCCGTTACCGGGCCAGCCAGCTCATGGGATCTACGGGCGCAGACCCTTTTCTGATTTCAAAATAAAGGCCGGGGTCAACCTGCCCACCCGTGGCACCGACCCGCGCAATGGTTTCCCCAATCCGGACACGGTCTCCAACCCCTTTACTCAGGCTCTGATTGTAACCATATACGCTCAGGAAGCCATTCTGGTGATCCACAATGATGAGATTACCAAATCCCTGAACCCAGCTTGCGTAAACCACACTACCACTACCCACGGCCTTGACTGGCGTACCACTGCCAGCGCGGATAAGAATACCACGCCAGACGTCGCCGGTATCGGGACGCGGGGTGCCGAAACGCCCTTGCACGCTGCCGCGTACAGGCCACGGTGCACCGCGCTGCAAGCCGGCCGCGCCGGATGACGCTTCTGCGGCCGCCTTGCGTTCGTCTTCTCTTGCTTTCTGAGCCAGGCGCACTTCCTCTTCGGCTCGCAGGCGCGCAAGTCGGGCTTTTTCACGATCAATTTCCAGATTCTCGCGCTGCATGCGGGCCTGCGCCAGTTGCTGCTGGGCTGCCGCAGAGGAACGCGTGGCGGCTTCAAGATCGGGTTGCGGCTGGACGGTAGTGCCTGGCGCTGGTGGTGCATTTTCACGTGCGCGCTGCAGCGCGGCGGCCTGCTCTTCTGCAGTCAGATAGGCTCGTTGCTCGGCTTCCCGGGCAGCCTGAGCCTGACGCGCGGCCTGTTCTGCGCGTTTGGCCGCCAGCGCAGCCTGACGGGACGCTTCACGTGCAGCACGCTCGCGTGCTTCCTGCAGCGCCTTGCGTCTGGCCGCTTCACGTGCTTCGCGCTCAATGGCAGCCTGCCGGATGGCTTCGCGCTGCTTGACAATATTGTTCTGGATGTCGTCGATCAGCGAATTCAGTCGTCGGTCATCGCGGGCGAGCTTGCCCGCCTGCGAACGTCTGTCTTTCAGTTCGGCCTCGATCTGCACCAATACGGCGGCATGTTTTTGCTGTTCTTTTTCAAGATCGCTTTTACCCTTGCGGGCGTCATCGGCCAGCGCCTTCAGGGTCTGCTGATGACCGGCCACTTTGGCCTTGACTGCGTCAAGTCGGGCGATTTCCTTGTTCAGTGCCTGAACGGCGTTGGTGCGCGCTTTGGCCACATAGCTCAGGTAGGTCAGATCACGGCCGATTTTCTGCGCATCGTCGCCGGACAGCAACGCAGCCCAGGGCGAGACGCCATTGGTGTATTGGGACTTGAGCTGCTCGGCAAGCTCATCGCGACGCTGTTCCATCAGCGCCTGCTGCTGCGCCTGTTCCTTGCGCAGCCCGTCCAGTTCCTTTTCGGTATTGTCGCGTTGCTGATCCAGATCATCCAGACGCGCATTCAAACGTGAAATTTCACTTTCGGACTGACGCAGTGATTCGGTCACATCCTTGCGATCACTTTCTGATTCGTCGATGCGCTTCTGCACCGAGGCGATCTTTTCCTGAAGATCGCGCCGCAGCCGCTCTGCATTCTGCTGTTGTTTGGTCAGAGATGAAATGGATGGCGACTGCGCCCACACTGGTGTTGCTGCAGTGAGCAACAGACAGGCGAGCGCGAGGTATCCTGGCGCACACAATGACGACAGGCAGCGGCGTCCACTCATGCTGCCGTCTTCATGACATGCACGCATGGAGAACAGGAAACGCACAGAACACCCGGGTCACATCAATCCTTTTTGGCTTTACCCTGGGCAGCCACGGCCGCCATGGCAGCGGCAATCGCTTCCTGATCGCCCAGATAGTAGTGTTTGATGGGTTTGAGATTTTCATCAAGCTCATAAACCAGCGGCTGGCCGGTAGGAATATTCAGATTGACGATTTCTTCTTCGGAAACCTGATCCAGATGCTTGATCAGAGCGCGCAGGCTGTTACCGTGAGCCGCAATCAGCACATTGCGTCCGGCGCGAATTGCCGGGGCAATGGATTCGTTCCACAGAGGCAGTACGCGCGCAACTGTGTCTCTGAGGCATTCGGTTGCAGGCAGTTCCTCGGCGGCGATACGACCGTAACGGCTATCGAAACGCGGATGACGCTCATCATCTGCATCCAGCGGATCGGGTGCGATGGCGTAAGCACGACGCCAGATGAGGACCTGTTCGTCACCGAACTTCTGCGCGGTTTCCGCTTTATTCAGACCCTGCAGCGCGCCATAATGCCGTTCGTTCAGGCGCCAGCTTGGATGCACGGGGATGTACATGGCGTCCATGGCATCCAGAGCAATCCAGAGCGTACGAATGGCGCGTTTCAGCACAGAGGTGAAAGCCAGATCAAAGGAATAACCTTCTTTTTTAAGCAGCTCGCCGGCGTCCCAGGCCTGTTGCCTGCCGGTTTCGGTCAGATCAACATCTTTCCACCCCGTGAACCGATTCTCCAGATTCCACTGGCTCTCGCCATGCCGCATTAACACTAACTTGTACATTATTGATTCCCGCAAGACAAAACTGAAAAACTGTAAACCTGCTGAAAGCGGCCCGCAAACTGCCTGAAGGACGGCTCCAGTGATTAATTTTCCTCTATTTTACAGAACTCTTATCTCGAATAGTCCAGCTATTTTATAATCAGTAAATTCAGCGTTTGAAATGCGCATTTTCAGGATTCATTGTGGAATTTCTTCTTTATCAGAACTCGATTTACTTTCTTATCTTTCTGCTGGTGTCCGGCGGACTGCTGCTCTTTCCCTTGCTGCGCAAGCAGGGCAAAGGCAATACCGGGCTGGGCGTCAAAGAGGCCGTCAATCTGGCCAATCGGGAAAATGCCGTTTTTGTTGATGTTCGCCCTCTGGAAAACTATCGCGCCGGCTCCATCCCGTCTGCGCGCCATCTGCCTGCCGCTGATGCCGAACAAAAGATCAGCAGCCTGCCACGCAACAAACCACTGATCCTGGTATGCGAAAACGGACGCGATTCCGCCAAACTGGTCAAAACCCTGGCAGACAAGCATACTGCCGCTGTTTACTCGCTGGCTGGTGGCATGACTGCCTGGAAGGCAGACGGCATGCCCGTCAAACAGCACGCCTGACCGGCACGACCGAGACACTCGCAACCTCTCCATGTTTACACAGGATTGATGATGAAAAAAGTGACCATGTTCTACAAAATAACCTGCCCGTACTGTGTGCGTGCAGAGAAGCTGCTGCGCGAGCGTGGCGTGTCCGACCTGGAAAAAATCAGTGTTGACACAAACCGGGAACAGCGCGCTGTCATGATTGAACGATCTGGTGGTCGCACAACCGTTCCCCAGATTTTCATTGGAGACGAGCATATCGGTGGATGTGATGATCTCATGGCGCTTGACCGTGAGGGTAAACTGACTGCTATGCTGGGTCAGTGACCCGTTTATTTTTGATATTTACCTAATTAGGAAGTTATATGGCCGACGAAAACAACGCTGCATCAAATAACGCTGCATCGAACAACGAAGCAACAGGATCAGATCCGGTATTTTCAATGCAGCGCGTGTATCTGAAAGATCTGTCGCTGGAAATGCCCAACGCGCCACAGATTTTTCTGGAACAGGAAACACCCACTGTTGAGGTCTCTCTCAACGTTGGTGGCGAACGTCTGGCCGAAACCGTCTTTGAAGCTACGGTGACGGTCACCATCACCACCAAAATCGGCGATAAAACCCTGTATCTGGTTGAAGGGACACAGGCCGGCATTTTTGAAATTGCCAACATTCCGGAAGAGCAGTTCGAGCCACTGATCGGCATCGTCTGCCCTACCATGCTCTTCCCTTATCTGCGTGCCAATGTGGCCGACGCGATCAACCGCACCTCACTGCCTCCGCTGCATCTGGCAGAAGTCAACTTCCAGGCACTGTACGAGCAGCGCGTCCAGGAAGCGCAGAACCAGGCTGGCGGTGCGCCGGCTGACAACGGTTCAGGTATTTACGTACCTCCCGGTACGACACGTCAATAAGTCTTTATGACGTCTGCATCAGCGCCGTCGCAACTACGCGTACTTGTTCTTGGAGCAGGTAGCTGGGGCACGGCGCTGGCGCTGTCAGCCTGCCGCAATGCGCAGGTCATGTTATGGGCCCGCGATCCCGACACGGCCGAAAATATTCAGCGTCGTCACCGCAACCCAAGGTATCTGCAGGACATAAATCTGCCGCCCGCCTTGCTTGCGACCAGCAGTCCTGAACAGGCCTTCGCCTTTCTGCAGGACGCCCGCTCTTCCCTAATCATTCTTGGAACACCCGTAGCCGCCATTGGTCAGGCCTGCGATCTTTTGCTAGACCATCTGCCGCGCGCCGGACTGCAGGACACGCCTGTCCTGTGGACCTGCAAGGGATTCGAAGAGGAAAGCGCGCGCCTGCCGCATGAGGTCATCCGGGACAGGCTGGGCAACACAATCGCATACGCGGGCGTGTTGTCTGGACCCTCTTTTGCCCGCGAGGTTGCCCAGGGTCTGCCAGTGGCACTCACTGCCGCGAGCAGCCATGAAGTGGTTACCACGCGTGCGACAGACGCCCTGCATTCAGGCAATACGCGAATCTATCGAAGCCAGGATGTGGTCGGCGTTGAAGTGGGCGGGGCAATGAAAAACGTGATCGCCATTGCCTGCGGAATTGCCGACGGGCTGGCACTGGGCATGAATGCCCGCGCTGCGCTCATTACCCGTGGCCTGGCCGAAATGACCCGACTGGGCATTGCCCTGGGGGGAGACGCTGCCACGTTCAGCGGCCTGACGGGGCTGGGCGATCTGGTACTGACAGCAACCGGCGATCTGTCGCGTAATCGTCAGGTTGGGATGGCGCTTGGTAAAGGCCAGGATCTGGCCTCTATCCTGGCACAGGGCATGACCGCCGAAGGGGTACGCTGTGCCCGCGCTGCGCTGGCTCGTGCGCGACAGTTCAATATTGATATGCCGATTACCGAAGCGGTGTGTGGCGTGCTGTTTGACCAGGTGCCACCCTTGCAGGCGGTATCACGACTGTTATCGCGCGAAGCTCGCGAAGAGTAATTAACGAACCGCCCGTTGAATCGAGCTGATGGGCACCAGCGTTTCTCCTGCGGTGTTCTGCCGCACGGGCTTGCACCAGGCATGACCGTAAGCCACTTCCAATGACAGTCGCAATAACCCGTCTGCCCCCCGTCCTTTCTCGATACCCTCGCGCAGTCTTTCATACCAGGCTCGTCCCTTGAGACCATTGGCACGGGCCTCGCTGGGATTGCCGCCCAGTCCTCGCACATCCTTCAGCAGCGCGTCCACCGTCCGGTAGGTCAGCGTAATCACTTCCTGATCCATCACCGGATCCATGAATCCGTTCTCCAGCAGAATATCGCCAAAATCATGCATATCCACAAACTGCAAGGTCTGTGTCTTTATGTCGGCGACATCGACCGCTGTGCGCAATTCCCTGAAGGTGCCCGGTCCCAGACAGGAGAACATGGCAAGACCGCTGCTGCGCAGAACACGCCGCCACTCGCGGATGACATCATGCGGCTCACGGTGCCAGTGCAGCGCCAGATTGGACCAGATCATATCCACGGATTCAGGTGCCAATGGCGTTGATGCCATGTCCGCCAGTTCAAACCGGAAATCCTGTCGGCCCTTGAGCTTTTGGACCAGTGACTTGAGGCCCCTGGCCTGATAGGTCGTCTGGCAATGCCTGATAAACGATTCGCAGTGATCCACGCCCGTCACGTTTGCCTGCGGATATCGGCCGGCCAGCAGGTGCAGGGCATGACCGGGCCCGCAGCCGGCATCCACAATGTGTTTCGGGTCGATTTTGATATAGCCCAGACGGTCTATCATGCGCGCCGCAATTTCATCATTGAAAAAGCGCGCATTTTCCAGCGTACCGCGACGGGCAAACTGCTGACGGACGTGGGTCATGTTGATGGGCAGCCGGGAAGCCGAGTGGATGAGCTGGGACATGGATATCACAAAGCCAATTGATGCCGGAATCAGGTTCTGGCAGATTACGCAATCTGTCATTGTAATGAAGGTGATTCGTGATAAATGCCGTGCTTCGCTTTTCCCGAAGATTTTCCCTGCGCGACCTGTTGTCATCTTCATGCCCGCTATGCAATGGTCCGGCCCGACCCGGTCGGCTTTGTGCGGGATGTGCCGGCGACGTCCGCTATTCGATGATTCACCATCGCTGGCGTTGTGCCTGCTGTGCGCTGGCCCTGCCCGGTGACATCCCCTGCCCGGATTGCGCGAGCCAGTCTGGGGCACTGAAAAGCGTTGTGGCCGCATTTGATTATGTCTCGCCTGCCGACAGTCTGGTGCTTCGCTACAAGAATGCCCGCCAGTTTCAGCTGGCCGTTCCCTTTGCCCACCTCGCCTGCGAAGCCATTCGCGACCATAGCCCAAAGTGGCCTCAACCTTTCTGGCACGCCAGTGCGCCGCTCATTCCTGTACCGGGCAGCACCAGCTCGTTACGCCGGCGCGGCTTTAATCCCGCTGGCGAATTTGCCACGCAACTGGGTCGGCTGCTGCACCTCCCGGTCATGCACAACCTTCTATACCGCGAACCCGATACCCATAAACAAAGCACACTGAACCGTCAGCAACGACAGGCCAATACCGCCCATCTGTATTATTGCTGTCGCAATATTTCCTATCCCTGTGCGGTGCTGGTGGATGATGTACTGACCACGGGCAGTACGCTGGATGCGGCTGCACGAGCTCTGCTTGCGGCTGGCGCGCGAAGCGTGGTGGCCGTGGTTATTGCAAGAACACCGAGGCGAAGACGTGAGCATGAATTGAGGGAAGACATACATTCGGGAACGCATGAATGGAGGAACGCTTTCTTCTGAGAACGTGCGAATTGAAAACATGCAGGAATCGGGGTTTTCCATTATTTTCTCAATTATCAGGAATTAAATATTTAATTTTCGGGAAAGCACGGTTATTCTGAAGCGGTCATCTATCCCTCCCCTGCCTCATTATGCTTTCTCAATCGGACAAAGGCGGTGCAGACCGCGCGCTCTTTATTCTGTCGGTTTTTGCCAGAATCGAACGCGCTGTAACCGTTGCTGAACTGATTACGCTTACCGGACTGCCGCAAAGCACGGTGTACCGTCAGCTCACGCTGCTCAAAAAATGGGGCTTTGTGTTCGAGTCGCAGGGTGAATATATGCCCGGCCCGCGCTGTCTGCCATTGGCCTGGGGATTCAATCAGTCTTCTTTTCTGCTGCAGCATGCCCGCAAGGATATGCTGGCCCTTGCCACACAAACGGGCGAGTCTGTGGGCATTCTGGCCGCAGTGGAAGACGTGGCCGTTTGCCTGGACATGGTGGAGAGCACAAGTTCGCTGCGCTGCTCCTTCGTGAAAGGCCGCTCACTGCCCCTGATTCGCGGTGCTTCCGCCAAATCATTGATGGCCTTTCTGCCTGAGGTCAAGCGTGAGGCCGTTGTGCAGCAGGCGATCCGACAGGGCCTGCTTTCGCCGGATCAGGCCGAGCGTCTGGCCGCCGATATTCTGCAGGTTCAGAAACAGGGCTATGCCGTCACTGACGGTGAAGTGGACGATGGTGTCTGGGGCGTAAGTGCCCCGCTGTTTCAGCAGAAACGGCTGGCACTGGGTTCCATCACGCTTATGGCCCCCACCGCGCGGGCAGCACCGCGCGCCCAGCAACTGATTGAAGCCACCGTCAAGGCGGCAACCACGATTTCTTCCACCCTCAAAGCGCTTGTTGAATAACTCTTGCAAGGAATGACCATGAAGCCATCTCGCATTTTCCTGACAGCCCTGC
>JAFAGQ010000051.1 GCA_023422555.1 Pseudomonadota bacterium | reverse complement strand
CCGGTTTCATCGGTACCGGAAACCGGGTCAAGCAGCCTGCCGCCTTTGATTACTAATTTCACTGAGATGCTCCCGCTACGATGCTCATGACTGCCATTCTGACGGCAATCCCGAATGTCACCTGATTCAATATGACCGCTTGCGGCCCGTCTGCGACGGCCGAATCAATTTCCACGCCCCGGTTCATGGGCCCTGGATGCATAACGATGGCATCGGGCTTGGCGTAGGCCAGCTTGTCGTGAGTCAGGCCATAATGCTTGAAGTATTCCTGTGATGATGGCAGCAGTGCGCCCTTCATCCGCTCATTCTGCAGACGTAGCACCATGACCACGTCGACATCCCGCAGGCCCTCACGCATATCGGTGAACACTTTGACACCCATCTGTTCAAGGCCGCCGGGCAGCAGTGTCAATGGACCGATAGCGCGCACTTCGGCAGCGCCTAATGTTGTAAGGGCGTGGATATCGGAGCGTGCCACACGTGAGTGCAGAATATCGCCAACAATGGCCACTGTGAGTCCAGAAAAATCTTTCTTGAAATGCCGGATGGTATACATATCCAGCAACCCCTGAGTGGGGTGAGCATGTCGTCCGTCGCCGGCATTGATCACATGAATATGCGGTTCAACATTGCGTGCTATCAGATATGGCGCGCCACTGGCTTCATGGCGCACCACAAAAATATCGGCCTGCATGGCCGTCAGATTGCTGATGGTGTCGAGCAGCGACTCGCCCTTGGCCGTAGACGAGACATTGATGTTCAGGTTGTAGACATCGGCAGACAGTCGCTTGGCCGCTATTTCAAATGTGGTACGAGTACGCGTGGAGTTTTCAAAGAAGAGATTGAACACGCTCTTGCCGCGCAGCAGCGGCACTTTTTTGACGTCGCGCTCCGCCATGGGCACGAAAGTCTGGGCCGTATCCAGAATGTACGTCAGGATGTCGCGTGGCAGGCCTTCAGTAGACAGCAGATGGGTCAGCTCGCCATGCCGGTTCAGTTGCGGATTAAACATGGCGGCTTTCCTCTTCCATGGTCAGGGTGAATCGTGAATCATCATCGGTGGCCAGTACATAATTGCGGCCACGGGGCAACGGCAGGACGCCACCGCAGATATCCGGTGCAATCGGCAATTCGCGGCCGCCCCGGTCAATCAGCACACCGAGTCTGACCGACGCCGGACGTCCATAATCATACAGTTCGTTGATCGCGGCGCGAATAGTCCTGCCGGTAAACAGGATGTCATCAATCAGAAAAATGTGGCTGCCTTCGACTTCGAAAGGCACATGACTGGGCTGGGTCTGCGAATGCAGTCCGATACGACTGAAGTCGTCGCGATGCAGACTGGTATTGAGAGTGCCTGCCTCATTGGGCAGTTTGAGGTCGGCGCAGAGTCGCCGTGCAAGCCAGGCGCCTCCCGAATAAATACCGACAAGAAATGTATTGGCCGGATCGGTGCCCTGCAATTTCTCGCTGAGGGCGTTCTTCAGATGCGCGTAAAGTTCTTCGGCGCTGGGCAGACTACCTGACATGGTTTTCCTATCCTTGTTAGCAAAGGTGCCGTTATTTTAAGCTATCCAGATAGCGTTGAAGAATAACTGCGGCTGCCATCGCATCATCTTCTTCATGTGTGCCCAGAATCTGCTGCGCTTCCATGCTCGAGCCACGCTCATCGACAAGCTCAACCTGCAGACCATAGCGGCCGTGCAGCTGATTGGCAAAGCGTCGTGCATATTTAGAGGCGGGCTGTTCATCGCCGGTCAGCGTAAGCGGCAGTCCCACCACCACTTTGTCCGGCTGCCATTCCTTCAGGATGGCGGCAATTCGGGCGAAACGGCCATCGCGGGTGGCTTCGCGAATGATAGTGAGGGGACGAGCCTGCCGTGTGAGCGTGTTACCCAGCGCCACGCCGGTCTTTTTGATACCGACATCAAATGCCAGCAGAGTTTGCTCAGGCATGTCCGGCTTCGCCAGACAGAGCAGCGGGATCTATACCCAGCAGGGCAAGTGCTGCAGTATAGCGATCTGCCGGGCGTTTCCTGAAGATGATATTGCGGTCGGCATTGACATTGAGCCACGCATTGGCAGCCATTTCCTGCTCGAGCTGACCTGCCGACCATCCGGCATAACCCAGGGTAATAAAGACCTGCTCGGGACCTTCGCCGCGCGCCAGATCTTCAAGCACATCACGCGATGTGGTCAGGGCCATATCACCGAGCACGACACTGGATCGGTAATGTCCGGACGGATGATGCAGAACGAAGCCCCTGTCGGTCTGCACGGGGCCACCGTAAAAGACCGTTTGCGCAGCCAGATCGGTATTGACCTCCAGCTCCAGCCGTTCAAGCAGCTGTTCTACGGAAAGATCGGTGGGGCGATTCAGAAGAAGACCCAGTGCACCTTCCTCGGAGTGCTCGCAAATATAGACCACGCCACCTTCGAAAATATCGGATGTCTGGGAAGGCATGGCCATGAGGAACTGGTCGGCCATGCTGACAAAACCAGATTCTTTTTTGTTGCTGGCAGATTCGTCGTGATGTTCGTGTTCAGTCATGGTGCTTCCTTTTGACTATGCGCGTCAGATTTCCATCATTTCAAAGTCTTCCTTACGCGCTCCGCATTCAGGACAGACCCAGTTGGGGGGAACATCTTCCCATTTGGTACCCGGTGCGATCCCTTCTTCGGGAACACCGGTTTCCTCATCATAAACCCAACCACAAATTAAACACATCCAGGTACGCATAATACGGTTATTTCCTAACATTCAAATGTAACTTCGCGAATCGGACGGAGCAGATGTACTGCGTGCTCCGGAAACATGCCTGTGCACGCTTTCGTGACCATTTTAATTTAAAATGATGTCTTTAGCCCGCTTTCTCCAGAATCCGTATCGTGCTTTTTTGCGTTACAGCAAATTTCACTGTCGGCTTTCTTTTACTGCCCGTCTTCTGTTTCCAGTGTCCTGTGTCCCCTGCCCCTGCCCGCACCGTTCTGTTTTTTAATCATCTGGACCCTACCGGACGCTCCGGGCTGGGTGGAGACATACTGACCGCCGGCCAGTTCGGCTGCCAGGCAGTCACTGCTCTGACCGCGACCACGGTTCAGGATACAGGGATGATCGAAGAGATCCACCCTGTCACCGACGAACTGCTGGATAACCAGGCACGCTGCCTGCTGGAAGATATTCCGGTACAGGCAATCCGCGCCGCCGGCTTATACAGTGCAGATCACATCAGCGTGATTGCCCAGATTGCTGCAGATTACGACAGCGTTCCCTTGATCCTTTATCTGGGTCCCCAATACGCATCGGTCATTGAAGACAGCTCTGATGATGAAATTGAAGCCCTGCGGCTGGCCACCTGGGAAACGCTGATTCCCCAGGCCAGTTGCGTGGTCGTCGACTGCAGTTATCTGAATCAGTGGGCGCCCGATGATGATGCAGACGGCGACAATCCCATTCCGGTACTGCTGGACGCAATTCTGTCCACCGGCGCAAAATCCTGCCTTGCCCTCTTCTGCCCAACCTCAGATGACAACCATCAGCACGTTCTGCTGGAAAGTGGTGGCCGCAGCCGGGCCTTTGGATTCTTTCCGATTGCAGGACAAACAGAAGCCGGAGACATGATCAGCGCGGCACTGGCCTGCCAGTTGACCAGCGCAAAAGCGCTCACCGAATCCTGCGCACAGGCAATCGACTATGCACACAAGGCACTGGCAGATGGGCGCAAGCTGGGCATGAGCAAACTCGTCGCGCAACGCCTGCAGAAAACCTGACCGGCGAGCCCGCAGCACAAGCGCTGGCGCCTGCCGGTGCTTTGTGGCTATACTCTTTTATTCACGCGCAACAACCGACAGAGGTCCATGACAGTCTCACCCTTTCCCTCCGGTCTATATGGCATTACTCCCGAATGGCATGACGGCGAACGGCTTAAAGACGCCGTCAGTCTGGCCTGTGAAGGCGGCATGCGGGTCCTGCAATGGCGACAGAAGACCATGCCTGCCGAGCAGGTACGACCACTGGCCACTTCCCTGCGCGATATCTGCCATCGCGCGGGCGTGCTGTTTATCGTCAATGATGACTGGAAGCTGGCGCTGGATCTGGATGCCGACGGCGTCCATCTGGGAAAGGACGATGCCGCCATGGATACGGTGCGCAAGGAACTTGAAGCCCGCCATCGGGAAGGCGTCGTGATTGGTGTATCGTGTTATGACAGCATCGATATCGCCAGCGACAAGATGCAGCACAACCCCGATTACATCGCTTTTGGCGCCCTGTTTCCCTCCATGGTCAAACCAAATGCCGTGCGCGCGCCCCTGGCCTTGTTTCAGGCAGCAAGGCAACTGCGCGGGTCCTCGGCTGCGCCGGCCCTGGTCGGCATCGGTGGCATCAATCGCGATAATGCCAGCCTGGTCGTGGAAGCGGGCGCCGACAGCATCGCCGTCATTACCGGCCTCTTTGGTGAAGATGACATTCGTGGTACCGCGGCCTATTACGCTTCGCTGTTTGAAGCACGTCCCCCGTCGTGATGTCATAGCCATTCATCAGTACAGGCGCACCACGGTATACGGCGTTTTCAGCCAGTCCACGCACCGGTATCTGTTCCGGCCCTAAACGGTTCACCTATTTGGTTCACCTATTTTTATTCGATATTTTTTCAGAAAGACCTAATCATGTCCCAGAACGAAGTCCTTTTTAAACGTGCCCTTCAATCGATCCCAGGCGGTGTCAATTCCCCGGTTCGCGCATTCCGTTCAGTGGGCGGCACACCGCGTTTCATCAGCAAGGCAAAGGACGCGTATATCTGGGACGCAGACGGCAAGCAATATATCGATTACCTGGGTTCATGGGGCCCGGCCATCGTGGGTCATGCCCATCCCGAAGTGATCGAAGCAGTGCAACGGGCGGCTGAATCCGGCCTGTCCTTTGGCGCGCCTACCGAAGCCGAATCACTTCTTGCCGAAGCCATCATTGAGCGCATTCCGTCCATCGAGAAAGTGCGTCTGGTCAGCTCCGGTACGGAAGCAACCATGAGCGCCATCAGGCTGGCTCGCGGTGCTACCGGTCGCAATAAAATCATCAAGTTTGAAGGCTGCTACCATGGACATGCCGACAGCCTGCTGGTCAAGGCTGGTTCAGGCCTGCTGACTTTTGGCAACCCTACCTCTGCCGGTGTGCCTGCCGAATTTGTCGCTCACACCCTCGTGCTGGACTATAACGATCTGGATGCGGTGCGCGCCGCCTTCGCCGAATTCGGCCAGGACATCGCCTGCATCATTGTTGAACCCATCGCCGGCAATATGAATCTGATCAAGCCAGTCGACGGTTTTCTGGCTGGTCTTCGTGAACTGTGCACACAGCACGGTGCCCTGCTGATATTTGACGAAGTGATGACCGGTTTTCGCGTCGGCCCTCAGGGCGTGCAAGGCCTGTCTGGCGTGACCCCCGACCTGACGACACTGGCCAAAGTGATTGGCGGCGGTATGCCGGTAGGCGCTTTTGGTGGACGCGCCGACATCATGGATCAGATCGCGCCTCTCGGACCGGTATATCAGGCAGGCACGCTGTCAGGGAACCCGGTTTCCGTTGCTGCCGGTCTGAAGACACTGGAAATACTCTCGCGCCCCGGTTTTTATGAAACGCTGCAAACGCAGACAGGCAAGCTCGCCAAAGGTCTGACCGAGAAAGCCAAAGCCGCAGGTGTGCCATTCTGCACTGATTCCGTAGGCGGTATGTTTGGCCTGTATTTCCGCGCTAACGTCCCCTCGACCTTTGCCCAGGTCTCTGACGTGGATCACACCGCCTTCAAAACCTTCTTTCACGGTATGCTGGATAACGGCGTGCATCTTGCACCCTCCGCTTTCGAAGCGGGGTTCGTATCGGCCACGCATAACGACGAGATTATCGATCAGACGATGGAAGCGGCCGAAAAAGCGTTCGCGCTGCTCTGACGCGCACTGTCGCAAGCGCCTGCATTGTCGCGGGCGCTCGCCATATTACCTGTAGCAATACCGGATATTTTTTTCCACATATAAGCGATTTCGCGATATGACATGGAAAAGCGGCTAAACTCAGGGTTATCCATTATGTGTTAAAGGTGTTGAAGCTGTATGGCTGTAAACTTAAATATACCTGACGAATCCGCTATCTACCCGGTAGCCGGGGTCGAAATTGGCATAGCCCAGGCCGGGATCAAAAAACCCGGACGCGACGACCTCACATTGTTCAAATTTACCCCAGGCACCGCTGTTGCAGGTGTTTTTACCCGTAACCGCTTTCGCGCGGCGCCGGTGCAGATTTGCGAATCGCGCCTTGCCGCAAGCAACGCCATTCGCGCCCTGATCATCAATACGGGCAATGCAAATGCGGGTACCGGAGCAGATGGCCTGGAACGTGCATTTGAAACCTGCCGGGTCCTTTCCAAAGAGCTGGGTCTGCTGGAAGAGGAAATTCTGCCCTTTTCCACAGGCGTCATTCTTGAGCCGCTGCCGGTAGACAAAATTACCGCAACCCTGCCACAGTGCATCAAGGCGCTAGACAGAAATGCCTGGCTCAAGGCGGCGTACAGTATTATGACGACCGACACCTTGCCGAAAATCTGTTCAAGGCAGCTTACCCTTGATGGCCGCAAGGTGACCATCACAGGCGTCAGCAAGGGCGCCGGCATGATCCGGCCCAATATGGCCACCATGCTCGGATTTGTCGCAACGGATGCAGAGATCGCCCCCGCCCTGCTCAAGGAACTGGTCAAGGATATCGCCAATCATTCCTTCAACCGCATTACGGTAGACGGCGACACCTCCACCAACGACTCTTTCATTGTTATTGCTACCGGTCAAAGTGGCATCCAGGTCCAGGATACACAGAGCCCGCATTACGAAACACTCAAAAACGAACTCACAGCCGTCGCCCGCGAACTGGCTCAGAAGATCGTGCGTGATGCAGAAGGCGCCACCAAATTCATCACCATTCAGGTTGAAGAGGCAGAAAGCAGCCAGACGGCACTGAAGATCGCCTATGCCATTGCCCACTCTCCCCTGGTCAAAACCGCTTTCTATGCGTCGGATCCCAATCTTGGGCGCATTCTGGCAGCCATCGGCTATGCCGGCGTCGAAGATCTGAACGTGGGCGCGCTGCGCCTGTGGCTCGATGATGTGCTGGTCGCACGTGATGGCGGCCGCAATCCCGATTACAAGGAAGAAGATGGTCAGCGCGTCATGCAGCAGGCCGAAATTCTGGTACGTGTTGCGCTTGGCCGCGGCGACGTATCCGAAACTGTTTACAGCTGCGACTTTTCTCACGAATACGTGAGCATCAACGCGGACTACCGCTCCTGATACCCGCCAGACCTGTGGATACGCTTCAGGTCTGGCGCGACCTTCACTGGCTGATTCACTCCCCCAACCTGCTGTCTGCCAATGCCGGACTGCCGCTGGCTCAATGGCCGGACGACATGCTGCGCCAGCTGGACGACTGGCTCGGACAGGAATACCACAAGCCTGACCACCTCACACCTGACGTCGCCGAAGGATATCGTAGGCTGGGTTTGTATGCCGAAGCCTTGCTGGGCCTGGCGCTTCAGCATTATCCAGATGTTGAACTTCTGGCCGCACACGCCCCTGTTCATACCGAGGCAGAACCCGATCAGCCTGACAGCGCGCGCCGCACACTGGGTGAACTGGACTTTGTTTTCCGTGACCGGCATAGCGGGCAGGTGTGCCACTGGGAGATGGCCGTCAAGCTTTATCTGTTTGTTCCGGCCTTGCCGACCGCGATGGGCCTGGCCCGATACGTGGGCCTGCAGCAGCGTGATACGCTGGCGCGCAAGACAGATAAAATGCAGGAACAACTGCATTTCTCGAGCCTGCCGCAGGTGACGCGGAAGCTGGAAGTAACGGTAGACCGCGCGGAGGCCTTCGTGAAAGGCTGGCTTTTCTATCCTTTGCAGGGTGCGAGGTGGAACGACTATCTCCACGATGATCACGTCAGTACCAACATGCTGGACGCTGCGCATCTGAAAGGCTGGTGGATGAGTCATGACGAGTTTGTACAACGCCTGACGAAGTTGAGGGACACAACGCTGCGGTGGCGTATTGTGCCTCGCCTGCAATGGCTGTCACCCCAAGTAGCTGAGCATCAGGACACAATGGATTGCGCTCAATTGCGGGAGACACTGCGTGGCTGGTTTGAGGCTGAAGACAGTAAGTATCCAGGGAATCCGGCCGAATCCCGCGATGTCCCAACGCTGGCCGCGCCTTTATCCACGCGCACTCGGGCTGCACCCGACAGGCCGCGTTCGGGTTTGCTGATTGTTGCGCTTGCCCCTGTTGAGGAAGCCGCTGCGGGCAAAGCAGACTATGTAGAAGTACATCGCGGCTTCGTTGTTGCCAATGACTGGGAGGAACGGCTGCTCGCGACGCCCCCGCGTTGAGCTGCCGGGCCTGGCGGCCGGATTTTCGCGCAGATAGACATAACCAGGGAAGCCGATCCGGAAAATCAGTCATGGGAGATCGACCCTTTTCTGCGCCCGCCGAACTGCCGCCGAAGCGGCTCCTTCGGCACAAAAACTACAATTGCGGGAATGCGTCAGGGCAAAAGACGCTTTTTTACAAACAAGCGATTGATTCTTTTGACTTTTTAATGAAATTCACAGTAGAATGATGGGCTTAGCATTAAATATGCTAATTCCAAATTTATTTTTAGAGGTTAACCCATATGT
>JAFAGQ010000021.1 GCA_023422555.1 Pseudomonadota bacterium | reverse complement strand
TGACTGGGTAACCTTGAGAGCGAGGACAGATACGGACGTACCGCGGATTGAATGATTTTAGAAAGAAGATTATAACCAGAAAATAATTGCCTAAGCAAATAAATTTTAGTGTTAACCCTAGGGAATGGAGGGCTATTCAGACATCGCCCATGCCGCCCGCCGCAACCGGCGGAAACTCATTAAGCCGCCATTACCGCAAGCAAAGAATGACTGCAAATACCGCAAGCGACGAATGGCAAATTGACGGGGAAAGAGGATTCGAGCTCGTACCCTGGGCACGGTGGTACGAGAATTGGCACCGGACATATTTCCGGCATTGCAGAGGGTAACGGCGGAACCTTCCCCAGACTGCCTAAGTGACAGTCCCTGCTCCGCCGGGATTCGGCTTCAATGCCCGGCTGCAATGCTCAAAAATAACACGCACTGGCTGATGGCGGGGGTTTTACTGAGAAAATCGTCTGCAAACCGCTAAAATCGGTGCAGAAAAGTGTCAGTCTAACAACAGCGCATCGTCAGTGATCTGTTCTCCGCGCACTTTTTCGAACATATGAAGCAAATCAGACACGGTCATGTTTTTGCGCTGTTCACCGGATACATCCAGAACGACCTGGCCCTGATGCAGCATGATGGTCCGCTCACCGATATCCAGCGCCTGCTTCATACTGTGCGTGACCATCATCGTTGTCAGCTTCTGCTCACTCACGATTTTTTGTGTCAGCTGCAGAACAAAATCTGCAGTGCGGGGATCCAGCGCTGCTGTATGTTCATCCAGCAGCAGAATTTTGCTTGGCTGTAACGCGGCCATGAGCAGACTGACTGCCTGTCTTTGTCCGCCGGAGAGCAGTCCGATTCTGTCGGTCAGCCGGGTTTCCAGACCGAGCCCCAGAATGGACAGGCGCTCACGAAACAACTCGCGCAAATCGGGGCGCAAGGCCGGACGAAGTCCTCTGGACTGCCCTCGGCAATAGGCCAGGGACATGTTCTCTTCGATTGTCAGATCCTCGCAGGTGCCGGCCATGGGATCCTGAAATACGCGTGCCACATTGACGGCACGCTGCCAGACGCTTTTGCGTGTAACGTCCTCGTTGTTGATATGGATTGTGCCGCGATCAACCATCAATTCCCCCGAAACGGAATTGAGGAAGGTTGACTTGCCGGCACCATTGGAGCCAATGACCGTCACAAACTGTCCTTCCGGAATCGCTAGTGACAGGCCACGCAACGCACGGGTTTCAATCGGTGTACCGGGGTTGAAGGTGATGTGCAGATCCTGGGCTTTAAGCATGTCACGCCCTCCTTTTGCCGCTAAGGCGTCGACGCAGCTTGGGCAATATCAGTGCAACGGCCACCAGAAGCGCCGTAATCAGGTTCAGATCCTGCGCTTTCAGACCGATAAAATCGCTGTTCAGAGCCAAAGCAATGAAGAAGCGGTACAGAATGGCTCCGATCACAACTGCCAGGGTAATAAACAGAAAGCGCCGGGCCGGCAATATGCTTTCACCCACAATAACCGCGGCCAGGCCAATCACGATAGTGCCGATACCCATGGAAATATCAGATCCGCCCTGTGACTGGGCAAACAGCGCACCGCCAAGGCCCACCAGCGCATTGGACAGTGCCATGCCCACCAGTACCATCCTGTCGGTGGCGATACCCTGAGCGCGGGCCATACGCAGATTGGAGCCGGTAGACCGCATAGCCAGGCCGGCACGAGTCGAGAAATAGGCATCCAGCAGCAGTTTGGCGA
This sequence comes from Pseudomonadota bacterium, assembly GCA_023422555.1. Taxonomy (GTDB): domain Bacteria; phylum Pseudomonadota; class Gammaproteobacteria; order Burkholderiales; family Burkholderiaceae_B; genus Advenella. Next base: position 7,194 of record JAFAGQ010000021.1, on the reverse strand, counting down.
CCACAACCACAATAAACAGAAGTACCGGACGCCATATATAGTCTTCAATCGACCCAGGCTGAGTCAGTGAAAAAACCGTGTCGCTGGTAATGAGGGGAATATTCGGACCGCCCATGATACGCAGATTGATTGAATACAGGGCTGTCATCATCAGAATGCTGGCCAGCAAATCCATGATTCCCAGTTTGACATTCAGCCATCCGGTAATCATGCCAGCGAAGGCACAGACAAGCATGGCTGCGGCACTGGCCAGGAAAGGATTGAATCCGGTACTGACCATCAACGCAGCAACTGCACCACCTGTGGCAAATGTGCCGTCTACGGTAAGATCAGGAAAGCGCAGCACGCGAAACGAAATAAAGACACCCAGCGCGACCAGGCTGTAAATAAAGCCCAGCTCGAGTGCGCCAAGGGAAGAAAAAAGGGACATGACTAAATATTGTGCTCAAATAAAACAGCCTGAGGCGACACCCCAGGCTGATACGGGAATGCGGCGTCTTATTTTACGACGACCTTGGCACTCTTGACGAAATTCTCATCAAGTGTAACGCCCTGCTTTTGTGCTGCACCCGGATTGACGAATAATTCAAGCGTATTGCTGGTCTCGGAGGCGATGTCTCCGGGTTTCTCACCTTTCAGGATGCGGGCAACCATTTTACCAGTCTGGGTACCCAGATCCTTGTAGTTAATTCCCAGCGCCGCAATTGCCCCGCGTTTGACGCTATCGGTATCCGAAGCGATGAGCGGGATTTTGGATTCATTGCCGACCTTGACCAGGGCCTCATATGCCGAAACCACATTGTTGTCAGTGTTGGTATAGATCACGTCAACTTTGCCTGCCAGACTACGTGCGGCCGAACCCACATCCACAGAGCGTGGTGCGGACGCTTCAACCAGGGTCATGCCGGATTTGGGCAGCAGTTCCTTCAGACGTTTTACCACGACGCTTGAATTGGCTTCGCCGGGGTTGTAGACCATACCTACGCGTTTAGCGTCAGGCAGAACCTGTTTGATCAGCTCAATCTGTTTTTCCAGAACCAGTTCATCTGAGACGCCGGTCACATTGGATCCGGAAGCTTCCATAGACTTGACCAGCTGAGCTGCGACGGGATCGGTCACTGCAGAATAAACCACTGGAATGCTTTTGGTTGCTGCAACAACTGACTGGGCAGACGGCGTGGCAATAGCCACGATCGCATCGGGTTTTTCACCAATGAACTGACGGGCGATCTGCGCTGCGGTGCCCGTGTTGCCCTGGGCACTCTGGTATTTCCATTTCAGATTCTTGCCTTCTTCGAACCCTTCGCTGGCCAGGCCTTCCTTAACCCCATCTCTGACGGCATCCAGCGCGGGATGTTCGACAATGGCGGTGACAGCGACAAACTTGTCTGCGGCCTGCGCACTTGCGCCCAGCAGCGCAACGGACATCAGCGCAGCGGAAAGACTAAGGGTAAATATGCGCTTATGCATAACAACTCCTGAATACGTAATCTGAACCCCGCGATTTTGTCACAGGGTTCGTGATATTTCCAGTGGTATTAACGAGAATGAAGACTGTTTGAATTTCGGGCCTGCAGCCGCCATACTTCCGTAAATCCGCAATTTTGACTGATTGACAGACGCTCGCCAAGCCTCGGATAGCCTCATATTACGATCGTCGGTCCGTTTTTCCCGTTTTCTTTCAGCAAAGTTCTTAGCCAGCCGGTAGCGGGAAGACGGTATAAACTTTGCACCCGCTTTGCCCGCTCTACCAGCGCAGTCTGTTCAACGTTCAGAGTCGGGCCGGCGAATGCAAGGACAATGCGATTGCCATCCTCGGTTTCGGGAAACAGTAAGACACGGTCATCAAAAGCCTGACGTATATGGCGCAAGTTCCTGCGAAAGCTGCTGTGATGGCCGAAAAGATTGATCGTCACCACACCCAGGTCGCGACAGACCCGTCTGCAGCCTCGGTAAAATTCTGCCGAAGAGCAGACCGGCCCCTGGGCGGTGTAATCATACAGATCCACCATCAGAACACTGCAACGATTCTCGTTGTGCGGATCCAGTACCCAGTCGTGTGCATCCTGGTGCTCGACCCGGCATGCGTTGTTCAGCCTGAGGGCGAAAGCGGATTCGCACAGCGCCGTGACCTGCGGGTTCCATTCGACCGTCACAATATCGCTGTCAAAATGGTGCTGACAGAAACGCGTGAGAGAACCGGCGCCAAGTCCCAGAATACCAATTTCCCTGTCTGCTGGAGGAGCCAGGAAAAGCAGCCAGGACATCATTTGCTGTGTATATTCAAACTCGAGCTTTTCCGGGCGAGATACGCGCATCGCACCCTGTATCCATTCGCTGTTAAAGTGCAGGTAGCGTACACCCTGAGATTCGGAAATGATCGGATCGTCATAATCCGGATGAGGCTGCTGCCTGCGTTGTCCCATGAACATCAGACCCGTTCGAAGATAGCGGCGATACCCTGTCCGCCACCGATACACATGGTAACCAGCGCATAACGGCCCCCAATGCGCTGTAATTCGTGCAATGCCTTGACGGTGATAATCGCACCTGTGGCACCAACCGGGTGGCCCAGACCAATGCCACTGCCGTTGGGATTGACCTTTTGCGGGTCCAGACCCAATTGCTGGGACACGGCGCAGGCCTGAGCAGCAAACGCCTCATTGGCTTCAATCACATCCATATCTTCGATTTTCAGGCCTGCCTTTGCCAGCGCATTGCGTGAAGCCGGCACGGGACCAATGCCCATGAGTCGCGGATCCACACCTGCGTGTCCATACGCAACAAGGCGCGCCATGGGCGTTGCATTGTGCGCCTTCACGGACTCTGCATTCATCAGCACCAGGGCCGCGGCACCATCGTTGATACCCGAAGCGTTCCCAGCCGTCACTGTGCCCTGCTCTTTGACGAATACCGGCTTCAGAGTCGACAGATTCTCCAGCGTAACATCGCGTCGCACGTGCTCATCGGTATCAAATACCACATCGCCTTTACGCGATTTGGTGACGATGGGCACAATCTGATCCTTGAAATAACCCTTATCGATCGCGTTGGCTGCGCGCTGGTGAGATGCCAGTGCCAGTTCATCCTGTGCCTGTCTGGAAATACCATATTCTTTGGCCACATTCTCGGCAGTCACGCCCATATGCATTTTTTCAAACGGATCAGACAGTGCGCCTGTCATCATGTCCTGCATAACGGTATCGCCCATTCTTGCGCCAAACCGTTGCGCCGATGAAATATAGGGAGAGCGGCTCATATTCTCGGCGCCACCGGCAATCGCAATTTTTGCATCACCCAGAAGCAGCGTCTGGGCAGCCGACACAATGGCCTGCAGGCCGGAGCCGCAAAGACGATTCACATTGAATGCCGGCGTATTCTGCGCCACGCCCGCCGTTACCGCGGCATAGCGGGATAAATACATATCACGTGGTTCAGTATTGATGACATGTCCGAGTACCACGTGGTCGATATCCTCTCCCGTTACGCCGGCCCTTTGCATTGCAGCGCTGATCACGGTCGTGGCGAGCTCTCCAGGGCTGACATTTTTCAGGCTGCCGCCAAAGCTGCCGATGGGAGTACGCACACCGGAGACGACGAAAACATCGGACATGATAATTCCTTTTTTTGAATGGAGAAAAGCGAATCATAACGCATCCCGCTTACAATGGAACGGCTCTGTTTGTGTTCAATGTAAATTCGGGACCGCTATGAAAATTGCTACTTGGAATGTGAATTCGCTTACCGTTAGACTGCCGCAAGTACTGGCCTGGCTGGATCAGCATAGTATTGACATTCTTTGCATCCAGGAACTCAAGCAGGTCAACGAAAAGTTTCCGCAGGATGCCTTCCGGGAGCTGGGTTATGAGGCCGTCTGGACCGGACAGAAAACCTATAACGGCGTCGCCATACTTGCCCGATCCTCGCTGGAAGACGTGATCATCAATAATCCGGAGTTTCCCGACACCCAGCAACGGCTAATCACAGCGACCTGCCAGACCACATCCGGCCCGCTGCGCATCATTTGCGCCTATTGCCCCAACGGGAGCTCACTGGACAGCGACAAATATGTCTACAAGCTTGAATGGTATGAGGCACTCAATCGCTTTGTGCAATCACAGATGAAATTATTTCCGAATCTGGCCATTTGTGGTGATTACAACATTGCACCGGAACAGCGGGATGTGCATGCCAAATACACCGGAGACATTCTGGTTTCGCCCAAAGAACGGGCTGCCATGCAGGCGCTGAACGGCCTGGGTCTGGTGGATTCGTTCCGGTTGTTTGAACAGGAAGAGAAACTTTTCAGCTGGTGGGACTATCGGATGATGGGATTCCGTCGCAACGCCGGTCTGCGCATCGACCATATACTTCTGACAGAGTCACTGGCCAGCGAATGCACCGCCTGCATCATCGACAAGGCGCCCAGAGGCAATGAACAGCCGTCTGATCATGCACCAGTGGTGGCTACGCTGTCATTGTCTTTCGCCTGATTCCACCGCAGCCGGGATTGGAAAAGGCCGGCACCCCATACGGTAGCCGGCCTTTCCGGAACACATCAAAACGTCGGCCAATCCCAAGCACGTCGCTGTTATAACGATACCCTGTCTGAAACTGGATTATTCTCCGTCAAGAATCTGATCTTCAAATTGCGTGGCGGCTTCCTCGCTTGGCATTGGAACATACAGAATGCCCGAGGTGATGGGTTTGCTGATGTTGATAATGGATACAAGCCGATTCTTTTGCGTGACGGCAAAGCTCTTGCCGATGTTATTGCTCGTGAAGCTGGCGAGGCGGTCCTTTCCGGATGGTGAGAACTCAAGCTTGACGAAGGCCTTGCCGGCACTGTTGCGCGTGGCAACGGCATTTTGCAGGTCGTTGCGGGTCAGTGTCTGTCTTGGATCCACGTAAACCAGCACTCCATTCTGCCGCACGGCAGTGTAGCCTGGCACCTGAGCGCGTGAGGCAACATACATGATCAGAGAAGATGTCGCAACAGACTGAGAAGGCGCGGGAGGCGTGCTGACAGGCGCCTGTGATGGTGGTGGCGTGGTGGGCACATCGCTCACGCGGGTACCGCCTGTAGATGTGCGGTCCTTGAACATGTGATCCATGGTGTCACAGCCAGTCAAAACAAGAGCAGCCGCGATGGCAGCCGCGATAAACCCTTTATTGGTGCGCATGATCGATATCCTTGACTTAGATTAAAGGTGCATGGCGCTCATTATAAGATATTGTTGAATATCCGAATGGGCACTTTTCTCCGGCGTCACAAAAACCGTTCATGACTTTTCAGATAACGCCATTTGCCTGGCGGCAGATCAGCCAGCGTCACATTGCCCATGCGTACTCGCTTCAGACCAATCACATTCAGTCCCACCATCTGGCACATCCGGCGAATCTGCCGCTTTTTCCCTTCCTGCAATATAAACTTGAGCTGATCGTCGTTCTGCCAGGTGACTTCGGCAGGACGAAGCTGGTCACCATCCAGCGACAGACCGTGATTCAGCAGCTGCAGACCATTGCCGCTGATCTTGCCTTCTACCCGCACAAGATATTCCTTTTCCACTTCCGAATCTTCGCCGATCAGCTGGCGCGCAATGCGTCCGTCCTGCGTCAGCACCAGCAGACCCTGGGAATCGATGTCCAGCCGCCCTGCCGGTGCAAGGCCGCGCAGATGCGAGGGGTTAAAGGTATTTCTGTCACGATCATACTGACGGTCCGGTGTCACCAGGGTCACAGCCGGCCGATAGCCATCTTCAGCCTGACCGGATACATAGCCCACCGGTTTGTTCAGGATAATCGTCACGCGCGCCGTCTGTCTGGCCTGTGCGGATTTATCCAGCGTGATGGTCTGATCGGGCCAGGCTTTTTCTCCGAGCTTGGCGACTTTGCCGTCGACCCGTACCCAGCCACGTTCGATATAGGCGTCCGCTTCGCGGCGGGAACACAGTCCACGCTCAGCGAGCAATTTTGAAATTCTTGTCTTTTCCATTTGATTCCGTTTGCGTACGCAAATTTGCTATAGTGTCTTTCTTTGTCCGTATTCTACGGAAGTCTGTCAGTCATTGTGGTCATGATGGCGCCGTTACACTCGATTCATACCTTGCGCTCCACCTCGTCCGAACAATTACGCTGGCACCAGTCACTCCTGCCTCGTTGGCAATTTGTAACTCATGAAGCCTGAATCCCATTCACCCGGCTGGTTGAACCGGCCCTCACCGAAACTGGATCCGATACAGAAATACTGGCTGTTTCGTCCTGGTCCGCTGACTCAGGGATTGCGAGCGCAGGGTGAAGTGCGTATTCAGGTTATTGGCGAATACGCCGAATTGGTAACTGCCGATGAGTTGCGGACCATCGGGCAGAGCCCGGACACCATTGTCTGGGTTCGGGAGATCTGCATGTCCATTGATGACACACCCGCGGTGGTTGCCCGGAGCATTACACCGCTGGATGCCGCCAGATCTGTCTGGCAGTCGGTACGCAGACTGCGAACACGACCCCTGGCCGATATTCTCTATAACGACCCGGCCATTGTACGATCAGTGTTCGAATCATGCATAGCGAAATCACCGTTGCCGATATATAAAGCGGTGATTCGTGCCGGACAACTGCCCTCTTCCGGGCATAGTCGGCTGCTCGCTCGTCGCTCCGTTTTCTGGAAAAATGAACAACCCCTGCAGGTTACAGAATGCTTTCTGCCAGCATTCTGGTCAGACCTGCTGAAACATCCGCGAGTCTGAGCCACTGACAACGAGTCAGAATTTACAGGACAGGTTCATAATGCGTTATCGTCCTGTTCACCCGTACGGATACGGATGGCACGTTCAACCGGTGTGACGAAAATTTTGCCATCCCCGATTTTCCCGGTACGCGCTGCCTTGATAATGGCTTCGATGGCCGAATCAACCAGACTGTCTGCAATGACAACTTCTACCCGCACTTTCGGAAGGAAGTCCACCACATATTCGGCGCCACGATAAAGTTCTGTGTGCCCTTTCTGCCGGCCAAACCCTTTTACTTCTGCAACAGTCAATCCGCTAACGCCAATATCCGCCAGCGATTCGCGAACTTCATCTAGCTTGAAAGGTTTTATGATGGCTGTTATTAATTTCACGTGGTTTCCTTTTCTTTACAGGGCAAAGCCCCGCTTTTTACTGGAAAAGAATAGCATATTTTTTTCTCTGATCG
>JAFAGQ010000007.1 GCA_023422555.1 Pseudomonadota bacterium | reverse complement strand
ATTTGATATCAGTTGCTTGGGTGAAACCCTGATTTTTATTTCTGCAAATCGGACAGGCATTGCCGTAGTCTGCAGTTGATAACTATAATAGCGCGCTAAAGTAAAAACTTCAGGCTTTCCGTATTTTATGCGGTATCCTCTGTTTTGTCCTGTATCCACAACATGTCGGAAAAGGCGCGAGTGCCCTGTTGTCCAGGACTGTTTTGTCCTGATGCCTGAGGTTCTGTAATTTCCGTCTTCGCCCCAGCCTTTCGGGCAGCAGGACAGGTTTCTTCAATTATTTCCGGTAAAAAGCACAGTGCGAAAGATCTGTCACCTACTCCTCCTGACCGTATCCCCGATCGCGTTTGCCCAGACCGGTGTTACGGTGCCCGGAGTCGGGCAGACCTCTGCACCGCGACTGTACGTATCTCCCATGTTGACCAGCCCCGCGCTGAACAATGATGAGATTATTACCTTTACCGATAGTGCGCGCGCCGACGTTACCAATAATACCAATCGCATCACCCTGGATGGCCAATCGCAGATTCGCCGTCCCGACGCCATTCTGAAGGCGGATACCATTGATTACGATCGCAGCACTGGTACCGTGACGGCTACCGGCAATGCGCGACTGCTGCGCGACGGCAATCTGATTACCGGTCCGGGCCTGCGCTATAACGTAGACAAGGTGAACGGCACCATCAATTCACCCGTATATAGCCTGGCAACGGGCGGAAAAGGGCAGGCTTCAGAGGCCAATATTATTGATGACAACCATATCAATCTGAAGGACGCGACGTATACCGGCTGTAGCTGCGAAGAACCATTCTGGCAGATCCGCTCAAGCAATGTAAACCTGTTCAACGACGAAAACGAAGGGATTGCGGATAACGGAACCCTGTATATCAAGGGCGTGCCGGTACTGTGGTCACCTTATCTGACCTTTCCGATCCGGGCCGAGAAAAAGACAGGTTTCCTGACGCCCACTTATGGGATGACCTCTCGCAGTGGCCTGGACCTGACGGCGCCGTATTTCATCAATCTGGCTCCTCAGTATGACCTGACGCTGTATCCGCGTTATCTGAGCAAGCGCGGACCGCAGATGGGCGCGGAATTTCGTTATCTGCAGCCGAATTACTCAGGCACGCTGACCGGTACCTATATGTCCAAGGATAATGAGCTGGGCCGCTCACGCTGGATGTATTCCTGGCGCCATCTGCAGTCGCTGGGTTCAGTGCTGGGGCTCAATTTCAATCTGTCCGTCGACTGGAATGGCGTATCTGATGATGATTACTACCGTGACTTCACGGATATGACCACCATTACCCAGGCGGACAAGACCTATCTGAACCGGAATGTGACGCTGGGCTTTTCTGGATACAAGTACTGGGACGGATATCTGCAGATCCAGAAGTACCAGACGCTGCAGGATTCCACTACCACAGACATCTATGGCCAGTATGAAAAAGTGCCTGAGCTGCGCGTGCATGGTGCGCGCTACGACTGGCACGGTCTGGACATGGAAACCACCAACACGCTGACCCGCTTTGAATACCCGACATACTTCGGTAACAAGCTCAGTGATGAGGTCATCGATCAGACCAACGGTCACTTGCGTCCCAACGGCACCCGCCTGATGTCGTACTCCACCCTGAGCTACCCCATCGTGAGGCCGGGCTGGTACATTACGCCAAAAATCGGTCTGCACGCCTCTCAGTACGAGACCGACTGGTTTACGCGATACGGCGAGTATTCCTTCTTCAGCCAGGGCGGTACGCAACGGCGCTCTCTGTCTCGCGTTTTACCCATTCTGTCGCTGGATGCCGGTATGACCTTTGAGCGGAACACCACGCTTTTCGGTTATCCCACGACGCAGACCCTGGAACCTCGGCTGTATTATCTTTACATCCCTTATCAGGATCAGAGCGACATCCCTGTTTTCGATACCGATGTCAGCCAGTTTGGCTTTGCCAGTGCGTTTTCTGAAAACCGCTATAACGGCGGCTGGGATCGCATCAATAATGCCAATCAGGTCACTCTGGGCCTGACTTCGCGCTGGTTCGACAACGACACGGGCTTTCAGCGGCTGGCCCTGCAGGTCGCTCAGCGAATTTACTTTGAAAACCAGCGTGTGACGCTTCCCTATGAGTCGCCTCGCATCGGCACTAAATCAGACTGGATTTTCGGGGCAGAAGCAGCACTGACCAATAAATTCACTACACAGGCAGCACTGCAGATTGATCCCTACCAGGGCAAGACCACGCAGAGCTATGCCGCAGTCAAATGGACGCCCAAACGGCTGACCACGCTTTCACTGTCATACCGCTATCAGCGTGACCCTTATGCAGATGAAGAGCGCACGGACATCAACCAGGGCAATCCGCTGTCGTACCAATTGCAAGGAAAGGAAACCGTCAGTTTCGCCGGACAGTGGCCGTTTTCGCGCAAACTTTACGGTGTAGGCCGCATCGATTACTCCCTCAAGGAAAGCCGCGTCACTCAGCATATTATTGGCGTAGAGTACAAAGGGGACTGCTGCTGGACAGGACGAGTTGTTTTGAAACGTTACGCCGTTTCGAAAGAAGATTCGAATTCTGCTATATTCTTTCAGTTGGAATTGGCAGGATTGGGCTCGGTGGGCAAAGACCCGATGGAGCTGCTAAGGCAGAATGTGCCTGGTTACGAAAGCGTCAACACGC
>JAFAGQ010000252.1 GCA_023422555.1 Pseudomonadota bacterium | reverse complement strand
AGCTCGAACAGAAAATCGAGCAGCTGCGTCACGTTTCTTCTGATTCGGCGGTCGATATTTCTGAAGAAATCACCAAGCTGCAGCAAAAAAGCGAAAGTCTGACCAATAGTATTTATTCGAAGCTCACACCCTGGCAAACCGCGCTGGTTGCACGTCACCCGCAGCGTCCCTATACCATGGACTATGTTCGGGAAATCTTCACAGATTTTCATGAGCTGCATGGCGACCGCATGTATGAAGATGATCTGTCCATTGTCGGAGGTCTGGCACGGTTCAACGGCGAAGCCTGCATGGTTATCGGTCATCAGAAAGGTCGTGACACCAAGGAACGGGCCCGACGCAATTTTGGCATGCCGCGTCCGGAAGGCTACCGTAAAGCCCTGCGACTGATGCGTCTGGCAGAAAAATTCCAGCTGCCTGTTTTCACATTTGTCGATACGCCGGGCGCGTATCCCGGGATTGGCGCTGAAGAGCGTGGTCAGTCCGAGGCCATCGGCCATAATCTGTATGCCATGGCAGAATTGCGTGTCCCCATTATTTCCACCATTATTGGTGAAGGTGGCTCGGGCGGCGCGCTTGCCATCGCCGTGGGCGATGTAGTGCAGATGCTGCAATACTCCACTTATGGCGTGATCTCGCCGGAAGGCTGCGCATCCATTCTGTGGCGCAGTGCCGATAAAGCGCCGGTTGCGGCAGAAGCGCTGGCCATTACGGCGCCTCGTCTGCTTGAACTGGGCCTGATCGACAAAATCGTACCTGAGCCTATCGGCGGCGCGCAGCGTGATGCCGCAGGCATGGCCAAGTCGCTGAAACGCGCACTTTCCGAAGCGTTGCGCCTGGTGTCAGGCATGGACATCGACGAGCTTCTGGACAAACGACTGGAGCGACTCATGTCCTATGGTCGAGTCCAGGATAAATAATTCTTCTTTGCCGCAAGTGGCGGTGCATAGTCAGGCACTGCTACAGCCGCTGCACACGGTCATATCAGGTATTGAGGCAACTGATATCGCAATTGGCGTGAGTGGCGGAGCTGACTCCGCCATGCTGCTGGTTGCTGCAGCTCAGATTGCCGGGCAATATCACAAAACACTCCACGCCGTACACGTTCATCACGGTTTGCTTGCCGATGCAGACGCCTGGGCTGCGCACACCGCGCAACTGGCGCGCGCATCTGGTGTGGCTTTTCATTACCTGCCTGTGCAGGTGGCAGAAGGAACCGGGAAGGGGACTGAAGCCGCTGCCAGGCAGGCGCGCTACAACGCCTGGCTGTCCTGGTCAGATTATCACAACTGTCATCATATGCTGCTCGCCCATCATCGGGACGATCAGGCTGAGACCTTGTTATTGCGGCTTCTGCGCGGTGCGGGTGTTCAGGGGATGTCTGGTATGCCGGATCAGGTTTCGCGCGACCATTTGCATATTCACCGACCCTGGCTGCAGGTAGAAAGACGTCATATTCTGGAAGCCGCGGCGCTGTACGAAGCCCGGACCGGATGGGGGGCTGTGAGTGACCCCACCAATCACGATGCCAGATACACGCGAGCAGCAGTCAGAACCCTGCTCACGCCCGTTCTGAACGACCGCTGGCCGCAATGGCAGGCAAATATGTTGCGTCACGCGCGCGTGATGGCGGAAAGCGCATTGATGCTGCAGGATCTGGGAGAGATGGATCTGCACGAATGTGAATTGGCCGAAGACGGACTGTCGTTTTCGCTTTCGCGCTGGCGACAGCTTCCGTCATATCGCCAGGCCAATGCATTGCGGCAATGGTTGCGGCGAGTGGGCCTGCCCATGCCAACAGAAGCGCGTCTGAACCAGTGGTTGCGACAGCTGCGTGAAGTTCACGCGCTGGGCCACGACCGCAATATTCTGCTGAAGCATGAAGGTTGTCATATCGTTTGCCAGCGAGGCAGGGTACGCCTGCAATTTGAGCAGGTTTGACTGCAATTGGTTACGGCACAATGCCAGATATGTCAATGCCTTTCAAAACCTTGTGGCCTGATTTTTTGTGATTATATTGGTGTCGTGCAGCCGATCAACAGTGAACAGTCTATAAATTGCGACTGAAATTTCATGGCTGTTATTAAGACATTTACAAGGTGAAATCATGAAAAAATTCCTTACTGCCGGCATGATAGGTTTACTTGTTGCAGCAGCACCTGTGAGTCAGGCGCTGTCCTACCAGCACGGATACCGCGGCGACGTTTCTCCGACTCAGGCAATGAGAATCGCCGAAAGAGCCGTTGGCGGCAAGGCTTTCAACGCCGAACCCGATCACTATCAGGGACGTCGTGCCTATACGGTGGGCGTCAGAAAGGCGCGTTCCGTTGTGAAGGTGGAAGTTGACGCCCGCAATGGCAATATCCTGCGCACAGATCGTCAGGGCGGCCCGCGCGGTCATGTCAATAACCACGGCCCCTACGCTAAACATCATCGATAAACACAGTGAGGAACGTCAGTCATTATTTGACTGCCGTTCTTCAGCAGGCCCTTTATTTCATTCGCGAAGAATTAATCTGTCATCAGTTTGTTCGTCATTAATTTATATGGCTTAGGTTCATACGAAATAAATTCATCTGTCATGTATTCCTTTATTTCTGGCGAATAATATCCAGACAGACGCTCATTCGAACAATTATCTGCCGGCGAGTTCTTTCCGCCGGCATTTTTTTGGCTGGCTCCATCGTGCGGGTACAGCTGGTGCTATACATGTCTAATTACCTGTAGTAATATATGCGAAAAAAGTCATATATATGAATTTTCAGATTTTGGTTTGATTGACGGATAGTTCGGTCTTGCAGTCGAACTGTCAGATTTCGGGGAACGTCGGATTGCCAGGCAGGAAGCAAGCCGTGCCAGTACCCAAACGAAATAAAAGGAAGAGACATGCAAAAGGATAGCTACCAAGGCGCTGCCAGACGGCGGTTTCTGAAATCAGCGGGTTACGGCAGCATCGGGCTCTGGTCTTCCATGGCTCTGGGAAATGCGTTTGCCGCGACAGAAAAAGACACAATCACACTGCCGTTTGCCAATGGAGAGCGCAGTCTTGAGGCATTTCCGGGGAAACGTCCTCTCATTGTTCTGACCAATCGGCCGCCCCAGCTGGAAACGCCTTTCACTGTTTTCAATGAAGGTCTCATTACCCCCAATGACGCATTCTTTGTGCGCTATCACTGGAGCGGCATTCCAAATGAAGTCGATACGAAAACATTTCGCCTGAAAATTCATGGCTCTGTCAATACTCCCCTGGAACTGTCGCTGGACGAATTGAAGAAGCTTCCAGTCAAGGAAATAACCGCGGTGCATCAGTGTTCAGGCAACAGTCGAGGTTTTTTTGAACCCCGTATCAATGGCGGACAGTTGGGTCACGGAGCCATGGGTAATGCGCGCTGGAAGGGTGTTGCACTCAAGGATGTGCTTGAGCGGGCGGGCGTTGCAAAGTCAGCAAAACAGGTTGCATTCAACGGGCTGGATAAACCACCGGTACCCGGAGGGCCGGACTTTATCAAGGCATTGGATATTGAACATGGGCTGGACGGAGAAGTGATGCTGGCCTGGGCCATGAATGATGAAGATCTTCCCTTGCTTAATGGCTTTCCTCTGCGCCTTGTGGTTCCTGGCTACTATGGTACGTACTGGGTCAAGCATGTGAACGACATCGAGGTTATGGATGATGTCTTTGACGGATTCTGGATGAGCAAGGCCTACCGGATTCCCGATAACGATTGTCATTGTGTCAAACCCGGAGAGGCACCCAAAAAGACCATTCCGATAGAGCGTTTTTCCGTCAGGTCCTTTATCACGAATGTGGCCAACGATGCGCAGGCAACAGTAGGAAAACCCATGGCGTTGCGCGGTATTGCATTTGACGGTGGTGCGGGTATAAAAACCGTTGAGCTTTCTACAGATGGCGGAGCTTCCTGGAACAGCACGAAGCTGGGAGATGAAATCAGCAAGTATTCGTTTCGGGAATGGACCAGCGAGTTCACACCGCCCAAGAAGGGGGCATATAGGCTTATGGTCCGCGCAACCAATCAGAAGGGCGAGACGCAGCCATTGAATGCCAACTGGAATCCCGCAGGTTATCGCATGAATCGCATAGAGCAGATTCAAGTGCAGGCTGCATAAGGAGCCGAAAAATGAGATATTTCAATAAACCGATACTCTGCGTGCTGACGGCCTGTTGTGCATTGCTGCCGTTTGCAGGCATGGCCGCAGGCGTTGAATTTCCGCGTGAAACGGCAACGTATAAAAAAAGTGATCTGCCGGGATTTCAGACAGCCAGCGGACTGTGCATGATCTGTCATTCGTCGCAATATGCATCCTCGCAGCCACCCAACTCATCTCCCGCATACTGGAGTGCTACGGTACATAAAATGAAGGATGTGTTTAAGGCACCGATACAGGAAGAAATGATTCCGGCAATTGTCGAGTACCTTAGCGTGGAATACGGTGGTCAGGACCGCGCTGCCGCTCACGCTGACTATGAAAAGGCCATGGCTTCACTCAAATCGCCGACAACGCCTGAACAAACCAAAAAATAGCTCGGCTGCACTTTCGCATGTGCAATTATGGTAGAGTCAGTTCAAGGATGCCCATCGTAATCTGATGGGCATTGTTTTTTGCTGTCGCCTATGTCTACTACCTCAATTCCCATTCTGTATTCCTTTCGCCGATGTCCTTACGCCATGCGAGCACGACTCGCACTGGCTGTAAGTGAACAAACCTGCGAGCTGCGTGAAATCGTGTTGCGTAGCAAGCCGGCAGCCATGCTGGCCGCCTCTCCGAAGGGAACCGTGCCCGTTCTGATTACTTGCGAAGAAAAAGTGATTGAGCAGAGTCTGGACATCATGCTCTGGGCGCTCAGGCAGAACGATCCCCAATCGTGGCTTTCTCCCTCTGTTGGATCGCTGAATGACAGTCAGGCATTGATCGACGCCTGTGAGCAGATTTTCAAATTTCATTTGGACCGGTATAAATATCCGCAGCGTTATGCGCTGGAAAATGGCCTGTCGCATCGCGATGCCGCTGCAGACTGGTTAATGGATATTGAAAGACTGTTATCACATACACTCTATCTGTCGGGCACTCATCGTGGTCTTGCAGATATGGCGATCCTGCCGTTTGTGCGGCAATATGCACATACCGATTTTGCCTGGTTTGAATCCCAGGCCTGGCCTCGCGTGCGTCAGTGGCTGGAGAACTGGAAGGCGTCTGACCTGTTTGACCGTGTGATGAAAAAATATGAGCCATGGGAAGAAGGGCAGGCAATCACACTGTTTCCCTGAATGGAGGCGTATCGGGAAGTGAAGGCGCGGGTGTGGACCGCAAATCAGTCAGAATAAAAAGAAACGCCAGCCCCGCAGGGCTGGCGACATCTTTTAAACACTGACGTAATCTTAAAAATGCTGCAACTGCAATGTCACAAATAACATGGTGAAGCGCAGTTTTGCAGATTAAAGATCACGGGTCACAGATCGCGGCGAGGCGTGACATCGCTCCTGGGAGGGATATCCGTGCGTGCTGGAACGTCGTCTCGCGGTGCGACGGTCTCGGTACGGCGCGTTACATATACGTCGCCGGATTCAGCCAGAAGCAGACGGCGACGTGAACGGGCAGCCCCCAGATGTCCCATGAACGCGGACAGGATTGCGGCGATCAGCAGGGAAACGAATGACCAGATAGAAGCCTGAGCGACGGCTTTTTTGGCGCGCTCAGCCTGCTCAAGCGCTTCTTTTTTGGCCTGTTCAAGTTTTACCTTCGCTTCTTCGATCTGTTTGTCGATATTGTTGATGCCTTCCTGAACCGTCTTCACGGTCTCCTGGCGGGCACGAATAACATTGTCAGCCGCCTGGGAAGCTTCTTCATCTGTCATATCGGTATTGTTTTTGAACGCTTGCGTCAGATCGTCCTTGTTGATCTCCTTGCCGATATTTTCACCGCGCGCTTTGATTTTATCGACCAGCTCCTTGCTGATGGCGTCAATATCATCCGGATTCTGAACCAGTTTTTTTCCGGCCTCGG
>JAFAGQ010000409.1 GCA_023422555.1 Pseudomonadota bacterium | reverse complement strand
CGATTGCGGTTTTTCTGATCAACATTGGAGTCTCCTTGATTTTGTAATACTTTTATTGTTTTGTTTGCAAAACGCATTAAGTTTGATGTGTATAAATCAGTTTTGCAATAGAATAATTGCACATCTATTGTTCATTAATGCACAACAAAAATGCCAGACTGGGACGACATTCGCTACTTCCTGGAAGTGGCCCGAACACACAGAGCCAGCGCTGCAGCGGCGCGACTGGGCGTGGAGCACACAACCGTCACGCGCCGCATCCGGCGGCTTGAAGCCGACCTGGGCCAACTGCTTTTCGACAAATCGCGAACCTCAGGATTTACCCTGACCCGCTCCGGTCAGCAGCTGCTCGCTCACGCAGAGCAGATGGAATCACAACTGTACAATGCCCAGGAAGACCTGCAGGGTGTGAGTCAGAGCCCGGCAGGCCATGTGCGGGTGGCCGCCACAGAGGCTTTTGGTTCCTGCATTATTGCGCCTCTGTGTGCACAGTTTCAGAGTCGCTTTCCGGATATGACAATTGACGTATTGCCCGTGCCGCGTTTCGTGAGCCTGACGCGGCGGGAAGCGGACATTGCCATCACCATTGAACGGCCGGCGCGCGGTCCTTACGTCACCCGCAAGCTGACCGACTACACGCTGCTGCTATACGGCACCCAGGCGTGTTTTGATCGATATGGCGCCGTAAGCAGCGAAAGGGATCTGCATCAACATCGATTCATCAGTTACGTGGACGAACTTCTGTTCAGCGATCAACTGCGCTATCTGGAAGATATCCTTCCCTTCACCAAGCCTGTCATAAAAAGCACAAGTGTGATCGCGCAATATTACAGTTGTCTGCAAGGGCATGGTCTGGCCATTCTGCCGTGTTTTCTGGCGGGCACAAACCCTCAATTGATTCCCGTATTGCAGGACAGAATTGGAATCACACGCAGCTTCTGGATTTATTATCATGAAGAGCTGAAACGCCTGAAACGTATTGTGATGCTTTCGGAACATTTATGTGACATGATAGGGAATAACCGTTTGCTGGTGCAGGGCACATTGCCGGTGCAGCAGGTACAATAGATCAGAACAATCTATAGAACAGAACATTCTCATTCATTAATGATACAAGGAGCCACTCATGAATATGACACTGAAATCCGCCGATGTCCATTCCTTTCAGGCTTACGTTGCAGGTCCCGAGGATGCAGAAAACGGTGTGGTGGTTCTGCAGGAAATCTTTGGCGTCAACAGTCACATTCGTGATGTTTGTGAATTCTATGCGTCAAAAGGCTATCGCGTGATTGCGCCGGCTCTGTTTGACCGGATCAAACCAGGTATTGAACTGGGCTACACATCCGATGACATCAATGTTGGCAAGGACTATAAAGCCAAAGTCAGCTACGAGGATGCTCTGAAGGATATTGAAGCGGCTGCCGCTGCGCTTTCTGCACAGAAGAAAATTGCAATTGTCGGTTTTTGCTGGGGTGGCACACTGACCTGGATGGCTGCATGCCGCAGCTCGCTCTTTTCAGCTGCATCGTGCTGGTACGGCTCAGGTATTGCTGAACTGCGCAATGAACATCCTAATTGCCCCGTGCAAATGCACTTTGGTGAAAAAGACAAATCCATTCCTGCTGCCGATGTTCAGGCGATCCGCGATGCGCAGCCGCAAGCGGATGTCTGCGTTTATGACGCTGATCACGGATTTGGCTGCGACCAGCGCGGTTCTTATGACCCGTTTGCCAGTGAGCTGGCGCGCACCCGCACCGTGGAGTTCTTCAAGGCAAATCTCTGATTGCGTTTTCTGTACGGGATATCTGTTCTGAATATTGGAGTCTTGATAATCCGTTATTCTGAGATTGATATTTCGAGATTGATATTTCGAATCTTTGTATTTCCATTCCTGATAACAGCCCGTCTGAATCACTGAAGGTAAATCGACTATATGACCTTTTCCAAAAAGCTGTCAGCAGTAACCATTGCACTGATGCTTGCCATTACGGCCCATGCTCAGAGCCAGCCTCAGGCGCAAACGCCGGCACCCGCAGCGCAGGATAATGCCGGCGCAGGGTTTACGGTTCCCGATAGCGGCTTTACGCTGCCTTCTGATTTCGGGCGTGCCACTTTTGAAGCACCCCCGGTCACATGGATCGCAGATGGGCGTCCGATAGATCAGGCAAAGGACGCCATTGAACTGCTGTCCACCGCCGATCGGCACGGACTGGATCCACGCTGGTTTCATGTAGACAGATTACAGTCGCAATGGCAGCGGGTCAGCTACGCGGCTTCGGCCCAGGAGATTGAACAATTCGATCGTGATCTGACGACGCAAATGCGCGCATACGTCAAGATCCTGAAGAATGGTCGCATTTCTCCTGCACTGATCAAAAATCATTATTCCAAGCGGCCATTCAGTGATACCGATGCAGACCTGTTTCTGTCCAGTGCGATCGCACAGGACAATCTGAAACCGGCGGTCAAATCTCTGACCGATAGCATTCCCATGTACAACTCCCTGATGCAGGCGCTGGTCATTTACCGCGAACTGCAGAAGAATCCTTCAATGGATCGGCCATTGCCTGCATTGCCGGGCAATAAGCTTACCGAGGGGCAGTCTTATTCCGGGCTGCCTGCACTGACGGAACGTCTGGTGCTGCTGGGTGATCTGCCACAGGGCACACCGGCACCCACAGTCTATGACGCCAGCATCGTTGAGGGCGTTAAGCGCTTTCAGGAACGACATGGGCTTGAGCCTGATGGGGTACTGGGTAAGGGTACGCTGCAACAGCTGAATGTGCGGCCCATCGATCGGATCCGTCAGATCCAGATCAGCATGGAGCGCCTGCGCTGGACGCCGCTGGTGGAAGGTGAGCGCCGCATTGTGGTGAATGTGCCCGAATTTGTGCTGCGCGCTTATCACATTCGAAATCAGAAGGCAGAAAACCTGATTGAAATGAAAGTGATTGTGGGCAAATCCTTTGATACCAGCACGCCGCTTTTTGACGGGGCGGTCAGCAAGATCGAATTCAGTCCTTACTGGAACGTGCCCATTTCCATTTCCCGCAAGGAGCTGATTCCGCATCTGCGTCGCGATCCCTCGTACATGAAAAGCCAGGGTTTTGAATTCGTCACCCAGTCGGGCGTTTCCCAGAACGTGACCGAGGCCAATTTCAATGCGGTGCTCAATGGTCAGGCTCGTATCCGGCAGCGTCCCGGCCCGAAAAATTCCCTCGGCGACATCAAGTTCATCTTTCCCAACAGTGAGGCGATTTATCTGCACCACACGCCCAGTACAAAACTGTTTGACCGGACACGACGCGATCTGAGTCACGGCTGCATCCGTGTTCAGGATCCGGTCAGACTGGCCCAGTTTGTGTTGGAAAAACAACCAGAATGGACGGCAAGCGCCATAGAATCGGCCATGACGGCAGGAAAATCCAAAACAATCAACGTATTACAGCCTGTTCCTGTTGTATTGGGTTATAGTACGGTGGTAGTTAAAAACAATAAAATCCACTTTTTCGCCGACATCTACGGACAGGATAAGATTCTGGATAATGCCATCAAGAAGGTGGCCGCCTCACGTAACATCCCACCTGCCTCGTAATCAATCTGGAGCCAGCAAGGTATGACGTTAACACCGCCACACACAAAACGCCGCCAATTTCTGAAAACTTCTTCGTCCCTGCTCGTCACCGGTGCCCTGTTTACCATCGGTACCAATACGGCCCGCGCCAACATCGGCAGCGGTGCCCGCCAGATATCCCTGGACAATCTGCACACCAACGAGAAAATTACCCTGGCCTATGCCGAGGGGGACCGCTATATTCCTGCTGCGATGCAGCGCCTCAATCATTTCCTGCGCGATCATTATTCGGGCACTGTGGGTCACATGGATCCCACGCTTTTTGACCTGGTCAACAAGGTCAGGGCATCGCTGAATACCGATGTTGCCATCGAAGTCATTTCAGGCTACCGTGATCCGCAAACCAATGCCCATCTGCGCGCTACCCGTGGTGGCGGCGTTGCCAAGAAAAGTCTGCATATGGTGGGACAGGCCATGGACCTGCGCCTGAAGGGTGTACCGCTGGACGAACTGCGCGATGCAGCCAAGGAACTGGCACTGGGCGGGGTAGGTTACTATCCTCATGATAATTTTGTTCACGTCGATACCGGACGTGTACGCAGCTGGTAATTTCATGAAAAAAAGCAGTATCAAAACAATTGCCATTATTGGCGCCGGAACCATAGGCAGCAGCTGGGCTGCCCTTTTTCTGGCTTACGGTTATCACGTGGTGGTATCTGACCCGTCACCTGACGCAGAAGCAACCACAAGACGCATGATCGACTCGGCCTGGCTGACGCTGCAGGAACTGGGTAAAGTTCAGAACGAAGCGAACCGCAACAATCTGCGCTTTGAACCTGAGCTGGAAAAGGCGCTGGTGGATGTTGATTTCGTTCAGGAAAATGCACCCGAGCGGGAAGATTTCAAGATTGACCTGTTTGCGCGCATGGACGCCATTCTGCCTGAGCATGTCATTATTTCGTCCAGCTCTTCGGGATTGCTGGTCAGCCGCATGCAGTCCCGCTGCACCTATCCGCAGCGTTGTGTGCTGGGACACCCGTTCAATCCGCCCCATGTGATTCCACTGGTCGAAGTCGTTGGCGGTGAGCATACGTCCGAGGATTGCATACAGCGGACCATGGATTTTTATCGTGAAGTCGGTAAGCATCCCATTCGACTGAATCGTGAAATCCGGGGTCATATTGCCAATCGTCTGCAGGCTGCGGTGTGGCGCGAAGTCATGCACCTGGTCAATGAAAATATTGCCAGTGTGCAGGATATCGATGCAGCCATGAGCAAGGGGCCGGGTCTGCGCTGGGCACTGTTGGGCCCGCAGGCCGTCTTTGATCTTGCCGGAGGCAATGCCGGTCTGGCACATCTGATCGATCATCTGCAGCCTGCGATGGAATCCTGGATGGATGATCTGGGCAATCCACGCATGACACCGGAATTGCGCGAACGCATGATAGAAGGTGCTCTACAGGCACGCAACGGAAAGTCGATCGAAGAACTGCAGCGCTATCGTGATGATCGTCTGGTTGAAATCCTGAAAAGCATTTCGTAGCGTGCCTGTGCTTAGGTTTTGCCATGTCATTGCCTAAAACCGTTGAGTTTATTCATTCTCTGCTTGAAAGCCACCTTGAAGAAGGTGGTCGCGCCATTGATGCGACCATGGGCAACGGGCATGACACCGTCCTGCTCGCCCGACTCGTTGGAGATACCGGCAAAGTATTTGCATTTGATGTGCAACCGGCTGCCCTGATCGCAACTCAGAGAGCGCTGATGGCCGACAATCTGCAGCATCGCGTCACATTGATTCCGGATAGCCATTCCCGTCTGCCAGACTACGTGTCAGAAGCTGTGAATGCCATTGTTTTCAATCTGGGCTACCTGCCCGGTGCGGATAAATCGTTGGCAACCCAGGTTGACGAGACGTTGCTTGCGGTGCAGCACGCGCTAACGTTGCTGGTTCCTGGCGGGCTGTTGCTGGTCGCTGTGTATCCCGGACACCCTGCGGGCCTGCAGGAAAGTCAGCAACTGGATCCCTTTACCACCAGCCTAAATCCGTCAGCATATCGCGTGTTGAAATACCAGTTTACCAATCGCAAAAAACCGGCACCGTATCTGCTGGCGATTGAGCGTCTGGCTGAATGAATATGTTCGGCAGATAAGGCGGGTATCCTGCAGATGCGACAGCCGCTGCGGTGTACCCATTTATATATCTCAGACGCCCAGATACTGGTGAATTTGCTCAGGCTCATTGCGCAGCTGTGCTGCGTCACCTTCCAGAACGACTTTGCCTTTTTCCAGCACAACCAGTCTGTCGGCGTGATCCATGACCTTGCGATAATTGCGATCGACCACCATGGTCGCCAGTCCTGTGGTGCGAATCAGCGCAATAACCCGCCAGATCTCTTCCACAATCAGTGGCGCCAGACCTTCGGTGGCTTCATCCAGAATGATTGCCATCGGATTGGTCATGAGCGCGCGGCCGATAGACAGCATTTGCTGTTCTCCACCAGAGAGCTGATCGCCCATATTATCAAGACGCTCCGCCAGACGCGGGAAAGTCTGCAGGGTCCGATCCAGATCCCAGCCCACAACATCACCGGCTGCAGGGCGCGCGCACATGAGCAGATTTTCACGTACGCTCAGGTTCGGGAAAATACCGCGACCTTCGGGTACATAGGCAATGCCCGTTCTTGCTGCCTGGTAAGGGCGCGCCTGCGACATTTCCTTCTGCATGAGTTGTATTTGACCGGAACGCTGCTTCACATGCCCAAGAATGCTGCGTATGAGCGTGGATTTTCCCATGCCGTTGCGCCCGAGCAGACCCACGGTTTCTCCACGGCGAAGATTGAAGTCTATGCCATGCAGAATATGGCTTGAGCCATACCATGCATGAATATCCCGCGCAAGAATGATGTTATCTGTCATGTTTCACTTGCCATTAAAGCGATACGAGCTGTTCGCTGCTTTGGGCATGGCTTTCTCCCAGGTATGCAGTCTGCACTTGCGCATTATTGCGTATGTCATCGGGCAGGCCGCTGGCCAGAACAGAACCATTGACCATCACGGTCAGACGATCGGCAACGGCAAAGACGGCATCCATATCATGTTCAATCAGCAGAATGGCCAGATCTTTTTTCAGATGATGCAGCAGCGCCAGCATTCGCTCCGATTCTTCTGCACCCATGCCGGCCAGCGGTTCATCAAGCAGCAGCACGTCTGGTTTCTGGGCCAGGCACATGGCCACTTCAAGCTGCCGCTTCTGCCCGTGGGAAAGATTCGCCGCCGTGGTTGTTGCCTGCTTTTCCAGTCCGGCGTGAGACAGCGCCTGATCGGCCAGATCCAGACTGACTTTGCATTGCTGTGCCGCCGACCAGAACTGCCAGGGCTTTTGAACCTTGGCCTGTGCTGCCAGCCGACAATTTTCGCGCACGCTGAGCGGCAGAAAAATATTATTGCGTTGATAACTGCGACCAAGCCCCGCCTGAGCTCGTGCAGGTTGTGACCACTTGCTGACATCCTGACCACGCAGCACCACCTGTCCATTGGTGAGCGGCAGTTCTCCCGAGAGAAGATAGGTAAGGGTGGACTTGCCCGCACCATTGGTACCGATGACAGCATGGATTTCGCGTTCAAAAAGCTGCAGCGATACGTTATTGACCGCCAGCAGAGCACCAAACTTGCGCGTCACATTGCGCGCTTCCAGCATCACGGTTTTCATAAAGCGTGTTCTCCTTTGGACTTGCGCTCGCTGCGCCACTGACGCAGTTGTCGCGGCAGACCAGCCAGTCCATAGGGCATAAACATAACCACAAAAATAATAAAACCACCCAGCAGCAACTGCCAGTGTTTGGTGATTGCAGTAAACCATTCAGACAGAAGCACAAATGCGAAGGCTCCGATAATGGCACCGCCCAGGCTGCCGAGCCCGCCCAGGATAATCATAAGCAGGACATTGCCTGATTGGTGCCAGGACAGCAGTTCCGGATTCACATAACCGTATTGGCAGGCATACAGAAAGCCCGCGAGGCCGGCAAGCATTCCGCTGATGACGAAGCTGGTCAGCTTGTAACTTGTGGTAGAGAAGCCTGCGGCCCGCATGCGCAACTGATTGTGTTTGATACCTACAAAAGCGTGACCCAGGCGGGAGTGCAGAATCAGCTGCAATATCACGACTGTGAGAATCAGCATGGCAAGCGTGAACCAGTAAAACGTATTGCCGCTGTCCAGATCAAATGGCTGCCAGCCGAAAATGGAAAAATCAGGTTTGAAATAAATATAGGTACCGTCGGAGCCGCCGAAATAGCGAATGTCATGAAATACAAAATAGACAAGCTGACCAAAGGCCAGGGTGACCATAATGAAATACACGCCATAGCTGCGTAAGACCAGCATGCCGATCAATAGGGCCAGCAGTCCGGCGCCAGCGATACAGACGAACATCAGCAGCCAGCCATTGCCGGCCTCAGATTCAGGAGACAGCGTCGCCACCATATAGGCGGCAAAGCCCAGGAACGCGGCATGTCCCAGGCTGACCAATCCCGTAAACCCGACCAGCAGTTGCAGACTCAGTGCGAAAATGCTCAGAATCATGATTCTGGAGATCAGGTCGTTGTGATAGGTGCTGCCTATGGGTTCTGGCAACAGGGGAAGGATTGCCAGGGCGGCAAGTCCGATAAGCCACAAGAGCAAATTTTTTGTGTTGATCATGATCAGGTCCCCTGTTTGAAGAGACCCTGGGGCTTGAAGAGCAGCACCAGAACCATGAGCAGATAGATCAACGCGCCCGCACCTTCAGGCCACAGAACCTTGCCGAAAGTATCGACGAAACCAATAAGCAGCGCGGCGACAAGAGCGCCTTTGATAGAACCGATGCCGCCAATGACGACAACCACAAAGCAGATGATCAGTTCATTGCCGCCCATGCCAGGGTAGACAGAAGAGACAGGGGCTGAAAGCATGCCGGCAAAAATTGCAAGTGCAATGCCCGCAGCAAAAACCACACGATAAAGCACAGGCAGATTCACGCCAAGCGACTGCACCATTTCGCGATTGGTGGCGCCGGCACGAATTTTCATGCCCAGACGCGTATGACGCAGAACCATATACATGCCAACCGCAATGACCAGGCAAACCAGCGATATAAACAATCGATAGACCGGATAGCTCAGACCGTTGCCCAAAGGTATGGATCCGGCGAGCCAGGCGGGCGGACTGACGCCATGGACATCATCGCCTAGCAGAATACTGCGCATGGCTTCAAAAATCAGGATCAGCCCATAGGTCATCAGCACCTGCAGCAGATGTTCGCGCTCATAAAGAAAGCTGAAGAAGCCCCATTCAAGGAGATAACCGAAGGCAAGTGCAAAAATCACACCCAGTACCAGTGCCAGCGCGAAATTGTCGATATACATGCCCAATGCATATATCAGATACGCGCCCACCATGAAGAAGCTGCCATGCGCCAGATTGATGACGCCCATGATGCCGAAGATCAGTGTGAGTCCACTGGCAATCAGAAACAGCAGCAGCCCGTACTGCACGCTGTTCAAACATTGAATCAGAAACGTTGTTATATCCATATACGATCCGAGGAAGGGTGCGGCTAGCCGGAACTACCCGGCTAGCCGCACTTCCGGTTTACTTGAGCAGCTTGCAACCTTTTGCCGGATCTTCCAGATTGGCAACGGCAATACCCATGTTTTTATTCTGCTTGTCTGCGACTTCGCGCAGGTAAATATTCTGCACAGGGTTGTGTGCTTTGGACATGGTGAACGGACCTCGCGGACTGTCAACTTTGGCCTGTTCCATGCCCTCGATGACTGCATCCTTGTTCTTGATATCCCCTTTGGCATTGTTCAGACCTGCGGCAAGAAGCTGTGCCGCATCGTAGCCCTGCACAGCGTACACGTCTGGTTCAAGATTGAATTTGGCCTGGTAATTCTTGCGGAATTCCTTGTCTTTGGGATTATCCAGACCATCTGCGTAGTGCAGTGTGGTCAGCATGCCTTCTGCGGCGGCACCCTGGGCTTCCAGCGTACCATCAGTCAGAAAGCCCGGGCCGTACAACGGTATATTCTTGCGCAGGCCGGAGGCATCGTAATCCTTGACGAATTTCACCGCACCACCGCCGGCGAAGAAGGCGAAAACGGAATCGGGTTTCAGCGAAGAAATCTCTGTCAGCAAAGACTGGAATTCGACATTGGGGAAGGGCAGGGTCAGTTGTTTAATCACCTTACCGCCCTTGGCTTCGAAACCCTCGCGAAAGCCATTGGCTGCTTCCGTTCCGGCTGCATACTTCCAGGTAATGGTGACTGCGGTTTTATGTTTCTGTTTCTCTGCGGCAACAATACCCATGCCGTAAGCCGGCTGCCAGTTGGTGAAGGAACTGCGGAAAATGTTTTTGGCGCACAGTGGTCCGGTCAGCATGTCTGCACCGGCATTGGGAATAATGTACAGAACACCGCTGTCGCGCGCTACCTTGGCCATGCCCATGGCAACACCAGAGTGAACGGTACCCACCAGCACATCCACCTTGTCACGCTGCACCAGTCGGTTGGTGTTCTCAGGCGCTTTGGCCGGATCCGATTCATCATCAACCGAAAAATATTTGATCTCCTGTCCGCCCAGCTTGCCTCCCTGTTCCTCGACGTACAGTTTGAAGCCATTTTCAATGGCTTTGCCCAGGGCGGCGTAGGTGCCGGTAGCCGGCAGCATCAAACCCACCTTCACCGGTTCGGCCAGGGCTGCCGAACTCAATCCCCATGCCAGTATGGCTGTTGCTGCAATACTGGTTTTTTTCGTTCTGTTCATTCTGTTGTCTCCTGAATATACGACTGTTTTTTATGATTGCTGCTATCTTTGCCTTCGTGCTCATCGCCGCGATCGGCTGATTCTTTTACCATTACGGGTGTGATAACCAGTTGTGGCAGCCCGCACTGCCAGCATTCTTTTTCATTCAGGCCGGTTCATGATGATTCAGTTCACGCAACCGGAAGCGCTGTATTTTTCCCGTGGCCGTTTTCGGCAGTTCCTCCAGAAATTCAATACTGCGCGGATACTTGTGTGGTGCCAGTCGGGACTTGACAAAGGCTTTGAGCGCGGCGCGCAGCGTGTCATCCGCCGCAGGTGCATTCTCCTTGAGCACCACATAAGCCTTGGTCTTGACCAGACCCTGGGAATCGGTAACACCAATGACCGCAGCCTCCAGCACCGCATCATGTTCAATCAATGTGGCTTCCACTTCGAAGGGCGAAACATATTGTCCGCTCACCTTGAGCATGTCATCACTGCGACCTGCATAGGTATAGTAGCCGTCTGC
>JAFAGQ010000245.1 GCA_023422555.1 Pseudomonadota bacterium | reverse complement strand
GACCAGGTGCGAGGGCTCATGAAGGCAAAGCAGGCCGATAAGGATTTCGACTTGCATCTTTACGTTAACGTAAACTATGATCTATGAATTAAAAGTAAATGTCAATGAGGAGAGGTACGCATGAATGCACTTGAAGCCAGACTGGAATACCCTTTTGGAGAGACACTTCCTGAGCCGGGCCTGGCCCGGGAAATCGCCCCTGGGATCAAGTGGATTCGCATGCCGCTGCCTTTCGCGCTGGATCATATCAATCTGTGGCTGCTGAAGGACGAGATTGACGGCCGCCAGGGGTGGACCGTGGTGGATACCGGAATCTCCAAACCGGAAGTCAAAGCGCTGTGGGAAAAAATCTTCGAGAACGAACTGGAAGGCCTGCCTGTACTTCGTCTGATCGTAACGCATATGCATCCGGACCACGTGGGCCTGGCAGCCTGGATCTGTGAGCGCTGGAGCTGTCCGCTATACATCAGCATGACGGACTTTTACGTTGCTTCACTCTGGTCGTCTCGTTCCGTGGGTGGTGCGGGAACGGGCGGCGATGCTGCGGTTGCGCATTTTGCGCGTCATGGATTGAATGATCCGGAAGCCCAGGCGCAGATTCGTCAGCGTTCCGGTTACTACCCTTCGCTGGTAGAGGGCATGCCGCAACGGTTTGTTCGCCTGATCAATGGCCTGCAGCTGACGATAGGTGGCAGAACCTGGGAGTGCATTACGGGATACGGTCATGCGCCCGAACATATCAGCCTATACTGTGCCGAGATCAAAGTTCTGATTTCCGGCGACATGGTTCTGCCGCGGATTTCAACCAACGTCAGTGTCTTCGATCACGAACCGGACGCAGATCCGCTAAAACTGTATCTTCAATCGCTAGACAGCTTCGAGCCGCTGCAGGAGGACACGCTGGTATTGCCTTCTCATGGCAGACCGTTCAAGGGCCTGCATGAAAGGCTGCGGCAACAGCGGGATCATCATGCAGAACGATTGGACGAAGTGCAGACCTGGTGTGCAGAAAAACCTATGTCGGTCACCGATGTGGTGCCGCTGATGTTCAAGCGCAAACTGGATCTGCACCAACTGACTTTCGCCATGGGTGAGGCGCTGGCTCACCTGCAGCTGCTTTATCATGCAGGAAAACTCACAAGGAAATTGGACGAGGCTGGCGTTATGCGGTATTCCGCAGTCTGAGTGGCCTGAACGCGATTCCAGTAATCGCGTTCTTATCACAGGCGTCGTATTCATCTTTGATATATTGTCGTTTAATGTATTGACGATTACCGTATTTGCGCCGTCGGTTGCTGTTCGTGAACGCAATGACATCTGAAATAAGACGGGTGAACGGGCCGCAACTGAAGAACAGGAGACAGAAAAATGTATTTTGATATGCAGGCGCTGGACGGCAGAAACACCTACAAGCTCATGGCCAGTGTCGTGCTTCCGCGCCCGATTGCGTGGATCGTCACTCAATCAGAGGACGGATCTTATAACGCCGCACCCTTTTCCTTTTTCAATTGTCTGGCGGGTGATCCGCCGGTGGTGGCGGTGGGAATCGGCCACCACGGCGACACCAAAAAAGACAGTCTGCGCAATATTCAGCGCACGGGCGAATTTGTTATCAATCTGGTGCCCGCGTCAATGCTGGAGCAGATGAACATCACGGCCACAGAGTATCCCTACGATATAGATGAATTGCGCGAAGCCGGTCTGCAAACCCTGCCGTCAGAGAAGATCGGGCCTGGGCGCATCGCAGGCAGCCCGGTTGCGCTGGAATGTCGTCTCTGGAAAGAGATGGATATTGATGGCAAACGCGTGATTGTGCTGGCGCGTGTGGAAGGACTGCATGTCGACGATGCCGCCGTGATCGACGCCGACAAATGCTATATCGATGGTAACAAGCTGGATCTGGTAGGTCGCATGCATGGCGCTGGCTGGTATACCCACACGCGTGATGGCTTTGAATTACCCCGTATACCTTACAAAC
Source organism: Pseudomonadota bacterium (assembly GCA_023422555.1). Lineage (GTDB taxonomy): Bacteria > Pseudomonadota > Gammaproteobacteria > Burkholderiales > Burkholderiaceae_B > Advenella. Next base: position 3,984 of record JAFAGQ010000245.1, on the reverse strand, counting down.
CGAAAGACGATAACTGAACACGATGAAACTGTACTTTCTCCGCGATCTGCGTTTTTCCGTAAAGTCAGGATCGTTCTTCACCAGTCCACGATTGATGCGCACCGAAGATTTGCGCGAGTCCGTACGCGGCGACGTGGTCGGACTGGATATTCGATTGAAATAATTACTTGCTGCTGGTTGCCAGCCTGACTGCGAGTCCGACAAAAATCAACGCGGCAAGTCGATTGAGAATGCGTTGCGCCAGCGCCGACTCCTTCAGAAAACGCCCCGCATAACTGGAAAACAAAGCGATCAGGTTGAACACCAGAAAAGCAGAGAGAATAAAAATAGCGCTGAGCGTCAGCAGCTGTGGTGTTAGCGGTCCGTCCTGGGGATTGGCAAACTGGGGCAGAAACGCCAGAAAGAAAATGCTCAGTTTGGGATTGGTTGAACTCATCAGAATGCCGCGACGATAAAACTGCAGATTGCCCGGACGCGAGGGAGTGGATTCTCCTGAAGTAAATACCGGGGGCGCGCGCCAGGCCTGCCAGGCCATATACAAAAGATAGGCAGCACCAATCAGTTTCAATATCAGGAATGCGGTCTGCGACGCAGCGATCAGCGCCGCGATCCCGACAGTCACAATAAACGTGTGGAACAACAGGCCGGTGCACAGGCCAAGGGTAATCATGAACCCGGCACGCCAGCCCCACAGCATGGACTGAAACAGCACAAAGAGATTGTCCGGGCCGGGCGACAAGGCCAGCAGACAGGCGATGCCGGCAAAAACGAATGCGGTGTCCGGGCTGATCATGGGGTCTCCGAATCTGGCGTGGCTATAATGAATGACTGTTTCAATCATAAACCACAGGGCCGTTCTATGTCTTCCGAGTCTTCCATTCTTACCCGTTTACAGCACCTGGGCACCGCGCCTTGTGACGAGCAGCATCCTGTCGCGCCCGTCAGCCTGCCTTCCATGCGTACCAGTACGGTTCGGTTCAATACCCTGGAAGATCTGGAGAATACGTATAAGCGCAAGAGCCGTGGTGAGCGTCTGGTCACCTACGGACGCATGGGTATGGATACGCATGCGGCACTGGAAGATGTGTTCTGCGCACTGGAAGGAGGGCAACGCGCCTTTCTGGCCTCATCGGGTCTGGGTGCCATCAGCATGGCGCTGCTGTCGCTGCTGAGCGCCGGAGACCATATGCTGGCTGCCGATTGCGTCTACGGGCCGGTTTTTCAGCTGAACAACACGGTGCTCAAACGCATGGGCATTGAAGCGACCTTCACTTCCGCCAAAGATCCCGTCGAGCTGGAGAAACACGTTAAACCGAATACGCGAATTCTGTATGTGGAAGCGCCGGGTTCGCTGCTGATGGAAATGCTGGACATGCCTGCGCTATCGGCGTTTGCCAAAAAACACGGGCTGATTCTGGTCTCGGACAATACCTGGGGTTCGGGATACGCCTACAGGCCCCTGTCGTTAGGCGCAGATGTGAGCATTGTGGCCGGAACCAAATATGTGGGTGGCCACTCGGATCTTATGCTGGGGGCGGTGATTGCCAATGATCCCGAACTCATCAGGACCATAGATACCAATCAATATGCCATGGGTTTTTCCATCAGTGCAGACGACGCCTGGCTGGCCATTCGTGGCGTGCGAACTTTGCCCGTTCGTATGGAACAGCACGCGCGCAATGCACTAAAAGTATGTGAATGGCTTGACCAGCAGCCCGCAGTGGCGCAAATCTATCATCCGGCGTGGCCGTCTGATCGGGGACATGCCTTGTGGAAACGCGATTGCACCGGTTCCAATGGCCTGCTTTCCGTTGCCATGACTATCTCGGAGACACAGGCGCGCCGCTTTGTAAACGCGCTCACCCTGTTCGGAATCGGCTATTCATGGGGTGGTTATGAGAGTCTTGTGCAGTGGGTCGATACCGGCGTGCTGCGCAATCACGCCTACTTTGCCGAACATGCAGACAAGGCATTGCAGGTCGTCAGGCTGCATATCGGGCTGGAATCGGTCGATGACCTGATTGCCGACATGCAGCAGGCCATGAAAGTGGCGGCAATTGAATAAGGAATCTCATGGTGCCCGGGCCGCATTCGCTTGCGGCCCCGGGCACATCATGCTGATTATTTTTTCTCTGCCAGAACCTGGTCCAGTAGCTTCTGGGCCTGAGCAATGCTTGAGGCATAGTCGCCGGTCATGCCAGGAGACGTAACGTATTTGCCACCCACGGCAAATGACGGCGTACCTTCGATCGCGTAAATGTCTGTGGCTTCGGTGGCGCGTTTGACCTTAGCGCTGACGCCGAACGAGTCATAGGCATTGGTGAAAGCTGCCTTGTCGATACCCTGGGAGGCTGCCCAGTCGACGATGGCATCTTTGGTAAACAGTTTTTTGCCTTCCTTGTGGATGGCATCAAAGACTTTTGGATGCAGGTCCAGTTTGTCCAGTGCTTCCAGAGAGTAGTAGAGCTGCTGCATGGGTTGCATGGCCGCATTGAAGGCAACCGGAACGCGCACGAAAGCCACGTTTGCAGGCAGTGTTTTCACCCATTTTTCCACCATGGGTTCCATTTCGGCGCAATGAGGGCAGCTGTAGGCGAAGAATTCCATCACTTCGACTTTATCGCCGGAACCGGAAGGTTGAGCTGTCGTCAGTGTTTTGAATGCCGGGCCGGACTGGGCCATCACAGGAACAAAGGCAGCTGCGCCAGTCAGCAATGCAGCGGAAACAACACGGAGCAGGGGGGTGGATAATTTCATAGTCTGTTCTTGAATCGGGTTGATTATCGGTTGATGAAGGGGCGCTGGCGCCCCCGGACCGGAAGAAACTGCACCGGTTTTACTGCATTATAGGACTCGTGCACGGGGCTAAAGTTCCCCGCCATCATCTGAAACGTCTGATGACAGGTATCAACGCACAATCGTGGAACTGATATTTGCCCCTGAAAGCTGGGCGCGGGAGGCTTTGATTTCCTGTTCCGTATTGAACGGACCGATACGCACGCGGTTGACGTCCATATTGTTCACGCGCGCCTTCTGGATCTGCGCATTGAAGCCCATCATGATCATACGGGCACGGGATGCATCAGCTTCTTTCTCATCGCGAAAGGAGCCGACCTGCAGATAACGCGGACCGGTGCTGCCGGCCTGGCCGGAGGTGGCATTGCTGCTGCCAGCCGAGCCTGTCGCGCTTTTCGCACTCGCTGAATCATTTGCCGCGGATCCGTTTGCTGCGATTGCTGCGCTGGACGCTGGTTTATTGCGGGTTGCCGGCGTGGAGCCATTGCTCTGAACCAGTGAAGATTTGTCAGCCTGTTTGCCTGTGCCAGGGGCAGGCTTTTCTGCGGGCAGGGTGTTGATGAGGGAGGCGATCTGGTCATCATCTGCCTTGGCGGGCGGATTGGCCGGTGTTTTGGCCGGCGGCAACACGCCTCCGGCTGTAAACGGCATATCGCGTGCGTTGTCCGGAATGCCGATGAGGGGAGGCAGCGGCTCGATTTTCTGGCGATTAGGCGGTTGCTGTGCCGAATTGATGCTGCCATCGCTGTTCATCCAGGCATTTGGGTCGATCAGCGGTTTGCCTGAACCGTTATCGTTGCGATTCAGGGAAAGTGCCGACAGGGCATCGGGCTGCCCCTGTCCCGTAGCGGGCTGACGATGATCCTGTATGGGCGAGGGCGAGCGCATGATCATGAACGCAGCAATGGCGGCTACGGACAGGCCGATGATCAGGCCCAGCAAAATGGATGAAAACGTCATGCTCTTGCCGGAAGAGGACCGGGAACTGCGTGAGGCGGGGCGTTTCTTGCGTGTTGCCATAGGAGAACAGTCTCGCTTACATTTGCTGTGGCGCGGACACTCCCAGCAGGGCCAGCGCATTGGCGATGACCTGACGGGTAGCGTCAGCCAGGCGCAGACGCGCCCGTTTCAACTCGATATCGTCAATCATGATGCGCTCAGCGTTATACCAGGAATGGAAATCGGCTG